>JAEZBH010000018.1 GCA_023427285.1 Pseudomonadota bacterium | reverse complement strand
ACCCTCGTCAGTTCACTGGCATATATGAACTCGAAGTATAAAGAGTTCATCGAGGGCGGCGAGGATGTTGCCGACAACCGTGCATTCATTCACTCGCCAAACTGGCAGTCGAGTGTAAGTCTCGATTGGCAGGTGAGCGAATTTGCCAACGGCAGTCAGTTGAACCTGATCGGGGACCTGAACTACACGGCCAGGTATTTTATTTACCCCTATCCGCTGGTCGGCACCAATCCTCAAGGGCAGAATGCCTACAACACGCGCGCGCCGGCAAGGACCATTGTTGATGTTCGCGCCATTCTGGGCAACCTGCCGATTGGCAATGCCACCGGTTCAGTGTCGGTATTCGCGAAGAATATTTTCAACGTCAACAAGCCGTTCAATTATATTGATTTTGGTTCCGGATTTGGGCGCATGACCATAGCCAACTACATCCAGCCCCGAACTTACGGCGCAACGTTCGCGATCAACTTTTGATAAAGGCGACCTTCCCCACTCGGAATGAGCCACTCACAGGGTGAGTGTATCGCTTCATATCTTGTTTGGGTTAGAGCGACTTTCGAGCAAAACGCATGTTTTGCGGTTAAGAAAGCGCGACCAACCAATAGCTAAGAGCGGGCAAGATGCTTGCCGAGCAGATTGCAACCCGCTCTAGGGTTGACGACAGGGAGAGGCTTCCACCACAGAGCCAATCCCTGTCGGTCTGCCGCAAACGCCGCCGGCCTCTGAAACCTTGGGCCGCGGTGGAAGCGCGCCTGATTGTCCTGATAATGCCATTTCGGATACCGCGCAGGTTCTTTCGCACTTTCCGGAGTGCCGCTTAAGCGTGGTCTAGGAGCTACGTCTCGCCGCGTCTGCTTGATCTTCAGGGGCAGGACCTGACGCTCGTGGTTCTTTGAGCGACGGCGCCTATCGCTGCTCCGCCTCATCGTAAGCGATGCGGTTGGCCTCGATCTGCGGCCAGTTTTCCCGGATCCAGGACGTGAAGCCTTCCAGGGCCGGCAACATGCTTGCACCCATTTCGGTCAGCTCATATTCGACACGGGGCGGCACCTCGGGAAAGTAATGCCGGATCAGCAGTCCGTCACGCTCCAGGTTGCGCAGGGTCAGCGTCAGCATGCGCTGCGTGATGCCCTCGATCCCGTTCTTGAGCGCCGAAAAGCGAAGGCGGTGGCCGGACGCCGCTGCAAGATGGGACATGACAAGGATCGTCCATTTGTCCCCCAGCCGCGCCAGCACACTGTGCGGGGCGCAAGGGCGAAAAACCGGTCCCTGATCGGTCTGCTTATAAGGTCGCCCATAGATCTCTTCCTGCAATGGTATCCTCCTTGTGCCTAAGCCACAAAAATGTGCCGTCTTTTGGCACTTCAACTCAGGCCTATATAAGTAGTCCACGTTAAGGCGCGAGATTGTGCTTATGCCATATGAAGAACAGACTGTTCTAGTTTTCGGTGCAACCGGCCAGCAGGGGGGGTCGGTCGCAACCGCACTCTTAAAGGCTGGCTGGCCGGTCCGCGCGCTGGTTCGCGACCCCGGCTCGGCCAAAGCGCAGGCGCTCGCAAAGGCGGGTGTCGAGCTGGTACGCGGCGACCTTGCCGATACGCAATCGATCCGTGCCGCCATGAACGGCGTGTACGGCGTGTTCAGCGTCCAGCCTAGTTCGGGCCAGGGAGCGCTCTACGGCGTGTCGGATGAGGAGGAGGTTCTTTTCGGAACCACCATCGCCGATCTTGCCGTGGAAAGCGGGGTTTCGCACCTGATCTATAGCTCGGTCGATGTCCGGGACGGTGAACCCACCGGCATGGGCCATTTCGACTCCAAGCTCCGCATCGAGCAGCACATTCGCAGCCTGCCGATACCCACGACAATCGTGCGGCCTGCCGCCTTTATGGACATGCTGGTTATGCCGGGGTTCGGCCTTGAGACAGGGAGCTTCACCTTCCTCACCCATCCCGATCAACCCGTGCAGCTTCTCGCCGTAGAAGACATCGGCGCGTTCGTGGCACCGATTTTCGCCGATCCGGTTCGCTTCGCAGGAAAGACGATCGCGCTGGCAAGCGATACGGTGACGGGGAATGAGATCGCGGCCGCATTCAGCGATGCAGCAGGAAAACCCATCACCTACGCCCGGTTCGAGGACGCGGTGCTGGCTGGCAATCCCTTTCTGGGAAAGCTCGCCAACCTCATGGACAGCGGTATTATCACCGGCAGTGCGGATCTGGCGCAGCTGCGCCAGCTCCACCCGGACATGAAAATGTTTCGCTCCTGGCTTGCGGGAAGCGGTCGAGAGGCATTTGCCGGGGCGCTCGCCTCTACCGCGACGTGGCAATACGGCCACGGCTAACCAACATCTGCAACTTCCTCAAAAAAACAAATCTGAAAGGACGTCTTTATGACCAAGCGAGAGGCTGTTTTTCCCGCTAATCGACATGCTTTGTATAACGAGCATCGCTATTCCGCAGCGATCCGGTCCGGCGACCTCCTGTTTGTCTCGGGTCAGGTCGGCAGCCGAGATGATGGTTCGCCGGAGCCCGTGTTCGAAGACCAGGTGCGCCGTGCATTCACCAACCTCAACGCCGTTCTGCAGGCCGCGGGATGCTCGTTCGAAGACGTGGTGGACGTCACCACCTTTCACACCAATCCGGAAGCGCAGTTCGAGACGATCATGAAAGTGCGCAACGAGGTGATAGGTGAGCCGCCCTACCCGAACTGGACTGCAGTTGGCGTAAACTGGCTCGCCGGGTTCGATTTCGAAATCAAGGTCATCGCGCGCATCCCGGCAGCCGCTTGACACGCGAGGGCGATGCGAAGGGGCGAGAGGCTCGCATTCACTGAAGACGTGATCCATCGTCACGAATTCATCAACGCCTAACACACATCCTTGTGGGCGTCGGCAAGCGCCGGCGTGCCCCCCCCAGATTGCAGGAACCATTCATGCCTTCTAAACTACCGCACCGCGCATTGCGACTTCTTCTGCTCTCCGGCACCCTGGCCATGCCCATGACCGTTGCCACCGTGCGACCGGTCGCGGCCCAGACAGAGGCCTCCGCAGATCATGCACCTGCCGACGCCACTCTGACCTTTGCCGAAGGGCGGGACAGCAGTGGCTGGCTACCGTTCGAGCTGGAAAACAACGTCCGGATCTTCCTTCCGGCGACCGTCAACGGACAGCCCGTCAAGGTCATGCTCGACAGCGGCGCTTCGGCAACCGTTCTCGACCGGCGGTTCGTGAACACACTCGGCCTTAAGTCGGTTGGCGACCTGACCGCTGAGGGAAGCGGAGGCTCGGGCCAATATGGGGTCGTCCACGGTGTCGTCATCCGCTTGGGCGATCTGACCATCACGGGCGGGGAGAATGTCGGCGTCGACCTTGAGACATTGGAGAAAGCGATCAACCACCCGCTGCCGATGGTGCTGGGCGGTGCCGTGTTCGCCAAGACGATCGTCGACATCGACTTCGCCAACCGCCGAATTGCGTTTCGAGATCCCGCAAAGTTCCGCGCTCCCCAGGACATGCGCGCGACCAAGCTGTTCCCGGCGGACGGCAACCGTGCGATCGATATAGAGATCGAGGGTCGCAGCGCGCGCATGCTCTTTGATCTTGGCAACGCCTGGCCCGCGGTGCTCTACCCACGGTTCTGGGACAACGCCGCTTTCCTGAAGGACCGCCGTGTCTCCACCACGCTAAGCGGAGGCTGGGGCGGCATGCACAGCGAAGGCATGACGCGCCTGCGCGATGTACGTCTGGGAGGCGCGACATTCACCGACATCTCGTCGCCACTCAAGGGCGTGCGTACCGAGTATGAGCGATCGGGCAAACTCGACGGGAATCTCGGCATGCCGCTGCTCAGCCGCTTTCACCTCGTCATCGACTTCCCGAACGAGCAGGTCTTGTTTGGAGGCTCTGCAGATACGGCCACGCCGTTCGAGGCCAACACGACGGGGCTTACGCTCAAGCTGGCGGAAGGAAGCGCGGAAATCCTTCACGTGGCGACGGGGTCTCCCGCCGAGGAGGCCGGTCTGAAGGTTGGGGACGTGATTACCCACGTGCGGGATGCTGCCACCGGAAATCCTGTCCCGTTCGCCAGCGGATGGGGCCGCGGGCCAGTCGGACGCGAATTCCAGCTGACGCTGTCAGATGGCCGGAGCGTGACCCTGAAATCCGCCAACTACTACTGATCTGCCGGGATGTCCTCAGGTGCTGCGGCAACCCTGAGGACAGCCCCGGCACCGCTCGCCCAATCCGGAAGGCTAATCTCATCGAGGCAGGTCAGCCGCAGCGTCTAGGCCTCTTGCAGGGCATCATCCGGTTTGGGGGACCCTCGGCCCGGCCATGTGATGCAGCATGTGTTTTCGGCACACAAAAAACCGATTTGGAGGCCCTGTGCGCGAGTTTGAGGATGCCAGCCATTGGGACAAGGCTGCGCTGGCTTATGAGAAAAACGCCCATCCCTTCACCACGCGCTACGCCCGGGCAGCACATCCTTCGGGTGCCCTCGACAGCGCTCATTGGCGTAGGTCGCCGCTGACAAGGCGGCGACCCTCATTCTTGGCCCGAGCGATAATGCCGCTCAGTCCACCAAAAGGACTGCCTTGCCCTGATACGCGCGGTTCAGCAGCGCGTGTGCCACCGCGTCGGCCTCTCGCCAGCTTGCGACACGGCTGACGACAGGATCAAGTGTGCCGGCCGCAACGCGGCGCGCAAGATCGGCAAGCAGGTCCGGTGCCCTGAGCGGCACAGGGCGCAACAGTTCTTCGAGAAGGAAGAAGCCGTAAAGCGACGTGCCGCCAAAGGTGTCTCCATCTCCCAAGCGGAACCGGCGCGCATCGAACGTGGTCAGCTCGTCTCCCGCAGCATCGCCGAAGTTCACGCACATACCGCGCGGGCCCAGCCACTCCAGGGCCCGCCCGAGCAGGCCACCGCCAACACCCTCCAGAATGAGATCATAGGGTGCTCCCTCTGCCGCCCCGCCCGCATCCACCACCTCATCGGCTCCCAAACGCTGGAGCAGCGCCGCTGCCGATGTGTCCCGAACGAGCGCAGTCACGTGAGCACCGCTGGCCTTGCCAAGCTGGATCACGAGCACGCCAACCCCGCCGCTTGCCGCAGTGACAAGCAAGCGTTGGCCGTGCTCGAGTGGCTTTTTCAGCAGGCAGCCAGCAGCTGTCATCCCGGCCACCGGCAAGGCTGCCGCCATTTCGAAGGTGAGATCATCCGGAATGCGAGCCAGAAATTGCGCCGGTACCGCAACCTGCTGAGCCCAGGTTCCGCTTGCAAGCCCGAAGACGCGGTCACCAACCGCCACACCGGCGCCGGTTGGGGCACGCAGGACGGTGCCGGCGAAGTCCCAGCCAAAGCGATGACCTGCCGGCGCGGCGAATGCTTCGCGCACCTCTCCATTGTTGAGAGAAACCGCCCGGACCGCCACAAGAACCTGTCCATCGGCAATGTCCGGCTCATCCACATCCCGCAGCGCGAGCTTGG
>JAEZBH010000015.1 GCA_023427285.1 Pseudomonadota bacterium | reverse complement strand
CATGTTTTGCGGTTAAGAAAGCGCGATCAACAAAGAGTTTAGAGCGGGCGGCCTGCTTGCCGAGTTGGGCGCAAACCGCTCTGTCGGGCCATGTTTTTATCGGCTCGTGGTTTTTATCGGGCCTCGGTTTTGTGCTGCCCCTGTTTTTTGCTGACCCTGCTTTGTTCCGGGCACATGCTCTTTGATGGCCATGATTTTTTCGGGCCACGTTTCTCCAGCCCCGTTCCTCAAGTCCCGTTCCTCAAGCCCCGTTCCTCAAGCCCCGTTCCTCAAGCCCCATTCCTCAAGCCTGGTTTTTCCAGCCTTAGTTGGCGTGCAGGTTCCCTCCTGCGCTTCGGGTGTTCGTGCAGCCGAAGCGTGTTTGTTTTTTTATCAAGGCTGGCTTGCGCGGATTTTGGTGCGGCTTTTGGCACTGCCTGCAAAATCAACGATCAGGCTGGTGGGTCGAATTTATCGTTCTCATTCTTGATCTGGGCGTTGCCGGACTTGATCTGGAAAGAGGCAAGGCCCGGAATGTGCAATTCAAACTGAATGGAACATGATTTAATCGATTTAATTTTTGCCATTGTCGGTCCGTTTTTATTTTTTATTATTGCGGATAAGGCCGAAACATAACGGAAACATGCGCAATCTGTCTTTATTATAATGAAGACAGAGGTGAATAATATTTCGTTTCAAAAAGTGCCGGTTCCCTCTTTGGGCTTATGCCGGGCGCGGCCCTGTAATTGAATGGGGTGCAGGGGACCGCGTCCCCTGCAAAAAAGTAACTCAAAACCAAACCATTTAACCGACAGAGGCCACATCAGCCGGGGTGCGGGTGATGCGCATTTCCCGGCGCAGGGGCGTGTGTTTGGCCTCGTCCTGCTGCTGGATTTCAACAGCAAGCGCGATGTGGGCGAGGCTGAGCACCAGCTGCATAAGGGTGCGCTCGGCGTCATCGTGCTCGGCCAGCGGGCGGGCGTCGAGGTGGGCCAGCGCGGGCTCCAGCAGCGGCAGGGCGGCGGCGTAGAAGGCCTCTCGCGCCTCGGGCGTGCTGGCGTCGCGGCGGGCGGCCCGCTCGGCGGAGGTTGAGGCCGCCCATGCGGCGATGAACGGCTCAAGCGCTTCGAATCCCTCAGGCAACCGGGTCATGCTGCATCTCCTGCCGATGGCTGTGCGGCCTGTGTCTGCTTGCAGGCTTCCACCCGCGCGCTCACTTCGTTGAACAGGTGGCGGCACAGCGCCTCTTGCGACTGGAAGTGGATGTGCTTCAGCGCGCCGCTGGCAAGGCCGCGCTGTCCGGCGGCGATGACCGCGCGGTCTTCGGCGTGGATGTCGCGCGCGGTTGCCATGGCATATTCCCTGGCGAAGCGGCGGCTGGCGCTGTCGTCCTCGCCCTTCCAGTTGAGGCGGATGACCCCGCGCGAGCGGCCGGCGCTGATCGGCCAGACGGTGTGCGAGAACGGCTGGGCAGGCGAGCCGAGCACGAAGAAGTTGGGGAACAGGGCCAGATAGTCTCGCCCGGTGGGGCTGGAGGCCAGGCCGTCCGCGATGGCGCAGGCGATGGCCCTGCCGAAGGCGATGCCCTGCACCGGCTTGATGACAGGGCTGGGGTTCGACCAGATCGTCTGGGTGCGGTGCGGGCCGTGGAAGCCGTAACGCACGGGGTAGCCGAACGGGTTGTCGTCGCTGATCGTTGCCTGGCCCGAGCGCGGGTGAATGAAGCGCAGGTGGTAGTTCTCCTGGAAGTTGTCGTAGGTCAGCTTCCAGTTGGCGTCGATCTCATAAACGTATTCCGAGAAGGTCGTTGCCTGCGCCGAGGGCAGGGCTTCCAGCATCCCGGCCAACGGGCCCATTTCCTCCCGCAGGCTGCGTGCGGGCTCGGGGCTGAAGTTGACGAAGATGAACCCGCCGATCACCTCCACGGCCACCTGGGGCAGGTCGCACTCTGCCTTGGAGACGGAGAAGCGCTCGAAATCCGGCGCGGAGACCAGCTTGCCGTCCGTGCCGAAGGTCCAGCGATGGTAGGGGCAGCTGAAGGTGGAGCGCTTGCCCTCGGCCTCTTCCACCAGCTGCGTGCCCCGGTGGGTGCAAACGTTGTGGAAGGCTCGGATTTCCCTGTCTTTTCCCCGCACGATGAGAAGCGAGGACGCCAGCACCTCCACCTCGCGGCGAATGAAATTGCCCGGCTCGGGCACCTCGCACACGTGACCCGCCTGAAGCCAGCCGCGCCGGAACACGGCTTCCCGTTCCAGCTCGAACCAGGCGGGGTCGTAATAGGGCGCGGCGGGCACCGGCTCCGTTCCCAGCCATTCAACGGCCTCATCCGGAATGGGCTGGTATTTTGGAAGCTGTGCGGTCACGGCTCGATCTCCTGTCCTGGGCGACGCCGGAAAGGGTGAGGGGTGCTGAGACGGCACGCAAGCAAAGCCCGTGTTCTGAATCGGACCGTGTGTGTAAACCCGGCCAAAATGCGTCTTGCCGCCAAGGGCCGAATTGGCGGTTGCGCCTTTGGCGCGATGCGCTAAAGCCAGAGCATGTTACGCTGTTCGGTGCTGCGCTGTTGGTGCCATTGTTGTCATCAGGGTTCTGCTGAATGTTGATCCCGGTCTCGTCCGGTCCCCGGAAAACCTACCTGACCAATCGTCTGCTGTTCGTCGCGGATCATGCGACGAACTTCATTCCAGAGGCTTACGGCAATCTGGGAGTGGATGAGGCTGACCTTCAAAAGCACATTGCCTGGGACATCGGCACGCTGGATGTGGCCCGCGCCGTGCGCAATCGCACCGGCGGGCGGCTGCTGCGCGCGCCCGTGTCGCGCCTGCTGATCGATCTCAACCGCGATCCCGGCCACCCCGGCCTCATTCCGGAATCCTCTGACGGCATTCTCATTCCCGGCAACATGGACCTGACGCCGGAGGAGCGGCAGCGGCGGCTGGATGTTTATTTCCACCCCTATCACGGCCTGCTGTCGTCGGAGATCGACACCATGCTGGAGACGAAGGACAAGGTCTCCCTCGTCTCCATTCACAGCTTCACGCCCGTCATGAACGGGCAGGCGCGGCCATGGCATGTGGGCATTCTGTACAATCAGGATGACCGGCTGGCCCGTGCGGCCATTGACTGGCTGAGCCGTGAGCCCGGCCTGATCGTTGGAGACAATGAGCCCTATTCGGGGCGCTTGCTGAATTACACCATGGATCGCCATGCCGAGGCGCGGGGGATTCCCTACCTTTCCATCGAAATCCGGCAGGATCTGATCTCAACGCCCGAAGGCGTCAGCGAATGGGGCGAGCGGCTTTCGGCCTTGCTGCTTGATCTGCTGTAATTCGTGAGCCCGGATTCCCCGGCGCGCCTGCGGCGAGGGGAACCTGTGCCGGACCTGGCGGCTTTCCAGTCAGAAGCCGTCGGGAGTTCGCGCCATGCCCATCGACAAGTCGAGGTTGCCCAGCCGTCATGTCACGGTGGGGCCGGACCGTGCGCCGCATCGCTCATATTACTACGCCATGGGCCTGTCGGCGGCGGATATCGCCAAGCCCTTCGTCGCCATTGCCTCGGCGGGCAACGACAGCGCGCCGTGCAACACCACGCTCGATGCGCAGGCGGATTTTGCCCGTGAGGGCGTGATCGAGGCGGGCGGCACGCCGCGCCGTTTCAACACCATCACCGTGACCGATGGCATCGCCATGGGGCATCAAGGCATGAAATCCTCGCTCGTCAGCCGCGAGGTGATAGCCGATTCCATCGAACTCTCCGTGCGCGGCCACTGCTATGATGCGCTCATCGGCTTTGCCGGGTGCGACAAGTCCTTGCCCGGCATGATGATGGCGATGCTGCGGCTGAACGTGCCCTCGGTGTTCGTTTATGGCGGCTCCATCCTGCCGGGGCGCTTTCATGGGCGGGACGTGACGGTGGTGGACGTGTTCGAGGCCGTGGGCCGCTACGAGGCTGGCAATTGCCCGCTTGAGGAACTGGCGGCGCTGGAAAAGGTGGCGTGCCCCGGTCAGGGAGCCTGCGGCGGGCAATACACCGCCAACACCATGGCCTGCGTTGCCGAGGCCATCGGCCTGTCGCTGCCCAATTCCAATATGGTCCCTGCGCCTTATGAAACCCGCGCAGACATCGCCCGCGCGGCCGGTCGAGCGGTTATGGCGTTGCTGGAGGCCGACCTTCGCCCGCGTGCGATTTGTACCCGCAAGGCGTTCGAGAATGCGGCAACCGTGGTGGCGGCCACGGGCGGCTCCACCAACGCGGCGCTGCATCTGCCCGCCATGGCCAACGAATGCGGTATCGACTTCACCCTGTTCGATGTGGCCGAGATTTTCAAACGCACGCCCTACATTGCCGATCTGAAACCGGGCGGGCAGTTTGTCGCCAGAGATTTGTACGAGGCTGGCGGCATCTACATGGTCATGAAGACCTTGATGGAGGGCGGCTTTCTGTACGGGGAGTGTCTGACCGTCACCGGCAGGACGCTGGCGGAAAATCTTGAGGAGATCCGCTGGAATTCGAGCCAGCCGGTCATTCGGCCCGTCTCTGCGCCGCTCTCGCCAACGGGCGGCGTTGTGGGCCTGCGCGGCAATCTGGCACCCGAGGGGGCAATCGTGAAGGTGGCGGGCATGCACCATCTTCGCTTTTCCGGCCCGGCGCGGGTGTTCGACTGCGAGGAAGACGCCTTCCATGCGGTCGAAAGCCGCCAGTACCGGGAAGGGGATGTCATCGTCATCCGCTACGAGGGGCCCAAGGGCGGGCCGGGGATGCGGGAGATGCTCTCAACCACCGCCGCGCTGTACGGGCAGGGCATGGGGGAGAAGGTCGCGCTCATCACCGATGGCCGGTTCTCCGGCGCGACCCGCGGCTTCTGTGTCGGGCACGTTGGCCCGGAGGCGGCCGAGGGCGGGCCGATCGGTCTGTTGCGCCATGGAGACAGGATTACGATCGACGCGCAAAGCGGCCTCATCGAGGTGGATCTGAGCGCGGAAGAGTTGGCCGCGCGCCGCGCAGACTGGATGCCGCGCCCCACAAATTACAACTCTGGCGCGATCTGGCGTTTCGCCCGAACCGTCGGCCCTGCCTGTCTTGGGGCGGTCACGCATCCGGGGGCAAAAGCCGAGACTGAGGTCTATGCGGATATCTGACAGGCGGATAAACGGGCGCAAGTGGGGTGCTCCGAACCTGCGGCTTTGATAACCGGACTACATCGCTCTTCTAGGCCTGAAGAGCTGGTCTGTTGCGTGTTTGCGCGTAAGAGTGGCGATTTTCCGCAAGTTTTGCGGAGTAATATGGCGTTTCCCCCGATGATTTTTCCGAATCTGATCGCGTTTGCGATGCCGGATTCGGAATTTGAGGTGTTGCGTTTGTTGCGTCCCTTGCTGTTGCGTGCCGGGTGTTCAGCAATGTCCATCTGAAGGGTGCAGGCAGGCTTTTGGGATCACGCAAGTGTTCAGGCAGGAGGGTTTCCTCCGGCCCTAAGGCTTACTGTGGGTAGAGTTGCGTTGTGAGCGTTGTTTTGCGTTCGTTGTGTCGCGTTCTGCTGTGTGTTGCGTAGTGTTGTGTTGCGTTCTGTCTGTCCTCGGCCGGTAACGGGCTCCTGTTGGAGTTCCGTTGCCGGTTCGCGGTTCATCGGCGGAACACGGGCAAGGCCCATGTCTTGCCGGTTTGTGGCTTTGCGACCCGCTCACGACATCATGACAGAATGACAGAGGGCGCTCTGAAGCGCCCTCTGCATTGTTCTTCCCGTGCTTGGTGGAAC
>JAEZBH010000012.1 GCA_023427285.1 Pseudomonadota bacterium | reverse complement strand
AAGTGTGCTTCTAAACGAACACCTAAGCGTTGAGGTAAATGGATCGCGCATCCGGGTGAAAGGAGCCCTAAAAGACAGGGTTAACGGCGCGTTAAATTCTGGCCGCGCCGTCCCCTGTCAGTCGCTGATTAGCGCTTCAGCTGGTTGAGTTCGGTCAGCATTTCGTCGGCAGTCGTGATGATGCGGGCGGAAGCCGAGTACGCACGCTGGGTGGTGATGAGCTTGGTGAATTCCTCGGCCAGATCGACGGTCGAGGCTTCCAGCGTGGACGGCGAGACCGAGCCCGCGCCGCCCGTGCCCGAGCCCACCAGTTCGAATGCGCCGGAGAAGTCGGTCATGGCGAAGGCGTTGCCCTGCACCGACATCAGGCCTTCCGGGTTCTGGAAGGTGGCGATCGGCAGCTTGTAAACCGCGCGGGTCAGGCCGTTGTCGAACAGGGCGGTGACCACGCCGTCCTTGCCGACCGACACGCCGGTCACGTTGCCGAACACCGCGCCGTCGATCGAGGAGGAAATCATCGTCGAGGTGCTGTCGAACTGGGTCAGGCCGTCGGCCATGCCGTCGGTGCCGAAGTTGAAGGTGATCGGCGAGTCGGCAGCGCCATTGCTCCAGTCGAACGTGATCGGGTCGAACAGGGCGGCGGTGGAGCCCGCCAGGTTGAGGCTGCCGTCTTCATTGAACAGGATGGTGCCGGAGGCGACCATGCCCGGAGGCGTGCCGCCGTTGAGGTCTGCGGCGTCGCCGTGGATCTCGACGTTCCATTCGTTGGTGTTCGCGTTCTTCAGGAAGCTCATGGTGACGTTGTGAGCCGAGCCCTGCGAGTCATAGACCTTGATGGTCTTGGTGAAGTGCGGCTCGATGGTGCCATCGGTCAGGGAGCCGGCGGCATAGGCCGGGGCTGCCGCGTAGGGCTCCTGGCTCGACATCAGGTTGGCGCGGATCTTGGCGGTGGTGGATGCCTCTGCCGTGCCGGTCAGCGCGGCGATGTTGATCGGCGTCAGCACGTTCACGTCGCCGTTGTCGATGTACTTGCCGTTGGCGTCCAGCTGCCAGCCCATCAGGTACATGCCAGCGGTGTTTTGCAGGAAGCCGCGGTCATCGGCGCGGAAGGAGCCAGCGCGGGTGAAGGCCACGTCCTTGCCGCCCATCTCCGGCTTCACGACGAAGAAGCCGTTGCCGTCGATGGCAAGATCGGTTGCGGAGGTGGAGGTTTGCAGCAGACCCTGCGCGCCGATCAGCGAGCGGGCGCGTGCCTGCACGCCGCCCGGCGAGTAGGTGCCGTAGGTGGAGCTTTCCGTCACCAGCGTCATGAACTCGGCGTTGGCGGCCTTGTAGCCCACCGTGTTCACGTTGGTGATGTTGTCGGAGATGATGCCCAGCGCGCTGGAGTTGGCGGCGAGGCCCGAGGTTCCGGAATAAAGCGCAGCGTACAAGCTCATCGTGTTTCTCCTGCGTATAAAGTTCTGTGCGGGTCAGGCGTCGGTTAAGCGACGCGACTTATGCGTTGTTGACCTGAGCGACCTGATCCAGTCGCACGCGAGTTCCGTTGATGATGAGGACGGGCGAGCCGTTCTGCATCTCGATGCGCTCCACCGTGCCGTTCATGTGAACGGAGGAGCCGATTTCCTTGCCGGCGGCGTCCGTGGCCTTCACGTGAAGGGTGTAGGTTTCGCCATTTGCGGCGTCCCCGAAGGTGCCGCTGCCATTCCAGTTGAAGCTCTGGGTGCCCGGCAGCGCGATGCCGGTGGTTTCGTGAAGGGTTGCACCCGCGCTGTTCTTGACGGTCAGCGTGACGTTGGCGGCGTTGCTGCCGACCTCGTAGAACCAGCGGGCCTTGTCGCCGTCGAACGTCGATTGCTGGGTGTTGGCCTTGACCGACTTGCCGAGGTAGCTGGCGGCAGTGGTCAGGCTTTCAGCGGAAGACTGGCTCTTGACGATGGCCACCTGATCCAGCCGCACCGGCATGCCGCCGACCACAAGGACCGGCTCGCCGTTGGAAACCTCAACGCTCGTCACCTTGTCGCGAAGGTAGATGTCGTTGGCGATTTCCGTGCCTTCGGCGGTCTTGGGGGTCACTTGCAGCTTGTAGAAGCCCTCCGGCAGCGGGTTGCCGTCCTTGTCGCGGCCATCCCACGCGAAGTTGTGCTCGCCAGCGGCGGTCTCGCCCGTGCCGGAATAGACCGTCTTGCCGCTCGCGTCGGTGACGATGATGTTCACCGTGTCGGCATTGCTCTCAAGGCTGTAGATCCAGTTGGCGCCATCACCGGTGTGATAGGCCATGTCGGTCAGCGCGGTGACTTCCTTGCCGATGTAGCCGGTCGCCGTGTTCAGCCCCTGCGTCTGGAACATGCTGATCATCTTTTCCAGATTGGCGTTCTGCTGAATGGACTGCTCAACGTTGGAGTACTGCACCAGCTGGTTGGTGAACTCCGAACTGTCCATTGGCTCCAGCGGGTCCTGATGCTGAAGCTGCGTCGTCAGCAGCGTCAGGAAGGTGTCGAAGTTCTCCGACAGGGTGGCGGCGGAGCTTGCCGTCTTCTGCGAGGTGCTGGCCGACTGGGCGACCGAGGAGAGAGAGCTGAGAGCCGACATGTGTCACCTCAAATCGAAAGATCGAGAAGCCCGGCCGCAGAGCTGCGGCGGCTGGGGCGGGGGGTGTTGTCCTGTTCGAGCGCGGCAAGGCCTGCTTCCTGCATCCGGCCCGTGGACTGGCGCTGGTTGCCCTCGTTCGCGAACTGCTGCTGGTTCTGGCCGTCCTGCTGGCGCAGGCTGAAGTTCAGGCCGCCGCTGTCGAGCTTCAGGCCAGCTTCGGCCAGAGCGCGCTCCAGCGCCGTGGAGTCGCGGCGCAGCAGGTCGAAGGTGGAGGCGTTGTCAGCCTGAATGGAGACGACGGCCTGGCCATCCTTGCCCAGTTCCATCTTCACCTCGATGCGGCCGAGTTCTGCCGGGTCGAGACGCAGGGTGAACTCGGTGGCCTCAGCGCCCACGTGGCGGCTGATGGCAACGCCCACGGCCTCGGGAAGCTGCTGGGGCGATGCCACCCGCACCACGTCTGAGCCGTGCGGCAGGGCAGACGGGCTGCCCGCCTGGCTGTGGAGCGGCTGGGCCTGCACCGGCTGGAAGCCTTCCGGCAGAACCGCAGATTGGGATGCGGATTGAATGGCGGGCTGGCTGGCAGGCTGGGCTGCTGCCTGTTCAGCCGCAGGGGCCGAGCGGGCAAACTGTGCCGAGCCAGCGGTGTCAGCCTTGGGCTGTGCGGTCTCGGCGTTGGCTGCCTGCGGGCGGTTCTCCGCATCGCTTGCGCGTTCGCGGCCCGTTGTCGATGCTGCCGCGCTCACCTCACCAAAGCTGACGGTCTTGTCGGTGCCAGCAGTTTCAGGGGCAGCAGCTTCTGGAGAGGCAGGTTTTGCCTCCTGTGCCGGAGCGGCCTGTGCGGAAGCGGCGCTCTGGGCGTTGGCCGGGACCGCTGCTTGTTCCGGCGCGTCCACGGTCAGACCGGCCAGCATCTCGCCTTCAGATGCGGCGGTGCGGCGCGGTTGTCCGGCAGCGGGCGTGCGCCCGGCAGTTGCCGCCTGACCCGCGCCCGGTGCAATGGCGGCCAGCGCGGCAATATCTGCACCATTGGCCATTTCAGCGGAAGCGTTGGCCGGAGCTTGAGCTTGAGTCTGTACCTGAGCCGAATTCTGGGCCGGTTGGGTGCCGAGCGTCGTGACCGTTGCCGCAAGCGGGCGGACTTCCGCACGGTCGCTCAGATCATGCCGGGCGGTGGGCAGATCGCGCTGCTCAAAGCCGGAAGTGGCTTTTGCCTTGGCAGGCTGGGCGCTGGCGTCAATGTCGGCGCTCTCCGGCGTCTCTTCGCCAACGGCAAAGCCGAAGGAGGAGGTGGGCGCGGCAACCGGTGCTGCGGCCTGCTGGGGCAGGGTGGGGGCCAGCGCCGCCAGCACGGATGCGTCGTTCGCAGCCACAGTTTCGGGCGCAGTTTCGGGCGCTTCCTCGCCAGCAGCATCTGCTGCGTCAGCGCTCACCGGGCGTGCGGTGCGCGGGGTCTCGATAACGGTCGTGCCAGCATCTGCCAGCGCGGGGGCCAGTGCGGGTGCTGCGGCGGCATCCGTTTCTGCTGTCGCCAGTTCAAGCGCGGCAGGAGCGGCGCTAAACATCGTGACGGTGCTGGCCAGAGCGGTGTGAACCATCGGGCGGCCCGGCTGGGCAGCGCCTTCGGCCAGCGCCAGCTTCAAGCGTTGCAGGGCAGAGCCTGCGTGCTCGATGTGCGGCGTGCCGGGCATCGCCTTCTCGAAGGACTGCCCGCCCTGAGCCGGTGCGGCATCAAGGCTGGCATCGCCCATCAGGCCAGCCAATACGGCGCCAAACGCCCCCTCTGTCCCGCCTTGGGACGAGGTGGCCTCCGGGGCCATCTTGGGCGCTGTGCCATTGCTGGCGGTCAATAAGGGCAGAAACCCGGACATGTTTGCTCCGTTTCGTGCGTTCGCCAAACAGATAAGCAAAAGCCGGGCCAACTTTGTAAGATCAACAAAATCAGTATCTTATGTGAATATGTGCACTGAATTCGGGGCGGGCAGAACCTGCCGTGCCCGGCAGGCTTGGCACGGCTGGGCGAAAATTGCCGGGGCTGGCCTTGTGGTCTGCGGGCAACGGCGTTACCTCACCTCCATGACCAATTCGCTCGGATTTAATAAGCCGGAAGCTGAGACCCGCGTCGTGGTTGCGATGTCGGGAGGCGTGGATTCATCGGTCGTGGCGGCCCTCCTGAAGGATCAGGGCTACGACGTGGTCGGCATCACCCTTCAGTTGTACGATCACGGCAAGGCCGTGGGCCGCACCGGCGCGTGCTGCGCGGGCACCGACATTCATGACGCCCGCCGCGTGGCGGACAGCATCGGCATTCCCCATTACGTGCTGGATTATGAAAGCCGCTTCCGTCAGTCGGTGATGGACGACTTTGCCGACAGCTACCTGCGCGGCGAGACGCCCATTCCGTGCGTGCAGTGCAATCAGGAAGTGAAGTTCAAGGATCTGCTGGAGACCGCGCGGGATCTTGGCGCGGATTGTCTGGCAACCGGCCATTATGTGCGCCGTCTGGGCACGCTGGACGCGCCCGAGCTGCACATTGCCGTCGATCCGGCCCGCTGCCAGAGCTATTTCCTGTTCTCGACGCCCAAGGAGGCGCTGGCTTACCTGCGCTTCCCGCTGGGCGGGATGCACAAGCCGGACGTGCGCGCACTGGCCGATAAGTACGGCCTTGCCGTTGCCGCCAAGCCGGACAGCCAGGACATCTGCTTCGTGCCCTCCGGCAAGTATGTGGACGTGGTGGAGAAGCTGCGCCCCGGCGCGATCGAGCCCGGCGAGATCGTCCACCTCGATGGTCGGGTGCTGGGCACCCACAAGGGTATCATCCATTACACGGTCGGCCAGCGAAAGGGGCTGGAGATCGGCGGGCTTGCCGAGCCGGTCTATGTGGTGAAGCTTGACCCGGCACAGAAGCGCGTCATCGTCGGTCCGCGCGAGGCGCTGCTGACCGCCTCGCTGTCCTTGCGCCACGTGAACTGGCTGGGCGAAGACGTTCCCGAAGACGGCGTGCCGCTGATGGTGCGCGTGCGCTCCACCAGCCGCCCGGTTGCCGCCCGGTACATGCCGGGCCCTCAGCCCCATGTGGTGTTCGATGAGCCGGAGGCCGGGGTCTCGCCGGGGCAGGCCTGCGTGTTCTACAGCGCCGGAGACGACAGTGGCCGCGTGCTCGGCGGCGGCTGGATCAGCGGTACCACGCCCGCGCATCCGATGATGGCCGCGCTGAAGGCGGGTGCTAAAGCGGGGGCTGGAGCAGGCGGCGAAGCTGGCGTTATTGCAGCCGGATAAAAAGTCTGCACAAAGGTTAAACGAAGCGCTTGACGGCTTTCCGTGATAGCCTTATAGACCCGGCCCACCAGCGAGTGGCGGAGTAGCTCAGTTGGTTAGAGCAGCGGAATCATAATCCGCGTGTCGGGGGTT
>JAEZBH010000057.1 GCA_023427285.1 Pseudomonadota bacterium | reverse complement strand
CCTTCGCCCGGTGTGCTCGCAACAGCGCATGAAAATTGAAATAACAGGGGTCGTCGACCATGACCGTGTCGCCAGCCTCGATCAGGAAGCGGCAGACCAAATCGATCGCCTGTGTCCCGCTGTCCGTCAGCATCACCTGGCCTGGACCCGCCTCAATGCCGAGGCTGGCCATGCGGCGGGCAAGAAGCTTGCGTAATTCCTCTGATCCCTGCGCCGTCCCATAAGCCAGTAATGTATTGGCTCCATGGGAACGAGCCAGAGTGCGTAGGGCTCTGCGTATGGCATCGTGCGGCATCCAGTCATCCGGTAGCCAGCCACAGCCCGGGCGCAGGGCGCTTGGGCGATCTGTAAGGCTCTGGCGCATGAGCCAGAGCGGATCGGATTGGGGGTCGAGATCTGGTGCCGTGGCTGCAAGAGACAGCGGAGCAAGAGGTGCTGCAACATAGAATCCCGAGCCCGGCCGGGAGAGGAGGATGCCTTCCGCGATGAGGCGATCATAGGCTTCAACGACGGTGGAGTGCGAAACCTTCATCATCTCTGCCATGCTGCGGATTGAGGGAATGCGTGTCCCTGGAGACAGAAGTCGATGGTCGATCCGGTGCCGGATGGCCGCCATGACCTGACTGACCTTGCTCAGCTCTGTGGTGCGGGCCATCTGTACTGCTTCCTTGATCATAACGGTTTGGCAGAATTGTACAGGATTGTGTCTGGAGCACGAGCCCCAACTTCTTAATTGTCCCGGCTCATGAATAGTCGTGATCAGGGTATGATATTCGGGCTGATGGGCGTGCTGGTTTTCAGTGCGTCCTTGCCGGCAACACGTGCAGCAGTCGGCGGATTTGATCCGTGGTTTTTGACCGGCGCGCGCGCTTCAATCGCCGCATTGATCGGGATGTGGCCGCTTTTGCTCACCCGCCAACCGCTGCCGCGCCTGAAGGATCTAGGTGGCCTTGCTTTGGCTGGGTGTTGCGTTGTGGTGGGTTTTCCGCTGCTGTCGTCAATGGCGATGCAACATATGACTGCGGTTCATGGTCTTCTGTTCAGTGCGCTTCTGCCTCTGGCAACGGCGACCTTTGGGGTGCTGCGCGGAGGAGAGAGGCCTCGGCCTGCCTTCTGGATATTCGCGCTCTCTGGTTCTGCGGTGGTTGCGGGCTTTGCGATCATCGTCAACGGGAGCGGGGGCGGTAGCGTAATCGGCAGTGCATTGATGCTGGCCGCCGTGACCGTCTGCGGGTTGGGATATGCGGAAGGAGCCAGACTTTCCCGGCAACTGGGAGGGTGGCAGGTGATCTGCTGGGCGCTGCTGTTGATGTCTCCATTCATGCTTGCCTTGAGCGTCTTTGCGATGCCTGCCACCTTTATCGGCATTGCTGCACCGGCATGGGTTGGGCTTGGCTATGTTTCCCTGTTTTCCATGCTCATCGGATTTTTCTTCTGGTATCACGGGCTAGCTTTGGGCGGCACTGCCAGTGTCGGACAGCTTCAGCTGCTTCAACCACTACTGGGGTTAGTGGTTGCCGGGCAGCTGCTGCACGAAGCTGTCTCCAGTGTTGTGGTTCTGGCAATTATTGGCGTGCTTGTTTGCGTGGCCGGTGCGCGCCGGTTTGCCTGAATTAACCGGTGGCGGAGAGTGGGCGCGACTGGATGCCTGTTGGCAGAGTTGGGCTCAATGCACTGCCACATTTCGATCGCAAGTCGGTTGCCACCTCGTGGATCCCAGCCTGTACGCTGGAGAGGTAATTGGGATCATAGGCGGCGTAGAGTTCTGACGTTTTCAGCACCCGGTGGCCGAGTTGGCCGGCGAGTTCCCACGGGTCGACGCCGCGGCGGCGGAGTTCGGTGGCCATGGAGTGGCGGAGCAGCTTTGGCCCCCATGTTTGGGGCAGCTTCAGCGTTTCGCGCATGGTGTCCCAGGCGGAGCGGATGGAGGCGACGCCGGTCTGGATGACGATCTCTTCGCCGGTTTTCGGGTTCACGGTGACCTTCTCCTTGCAGACGAACCAGTCCTGCGTGGCGCACAGCCACTCTTCCAGCAGGTCGTTCACGACGATGACCGGGCGGTGCTTTTTGGTCTGGATGCGGCCCACGGGGTTAAGGGCGAAGCGGCGATCCTCGCGCAGCCACTGCTGACGCTCCGGCCGCACGCTCATGTCCATGATGGCGTCAGGCCGGGCGAGGGTGCAGATGGCTGCGATCAGATAGCGCCGCAGCGGCAGCAGGCGGGCCGGGTGGCCTGCGTAGTTGCCCGCGCCGCTCTGGGTGTAATCCAGCATCTCCGCCATCTGCGCAACCGTGATGCGCTCGGTGCGCGCAGCCGACACTTCTGGCCGCGTCTTGTGCTTGATCGGCGGCACGTAAAGGATGCGCCGGTTCTGCCAGGCATGGTTCAGGGCCGCCTTCAGCTGAATGATGCTTTCCTCGACCGTGGCCGGTGAGCGGGGGCGGGACTTGCCCGCCACCCATTCGCCCTTGTCGTTCTTTTTGCGCGCGACGATCGGCTCCGAGAGCAGCCACTCGCGGAAGCGGTTGAGGAAGTTGTTGTCGATCATGTCCGGCAGCACCGGGTCGCTCAGGCGTCCGGCCGTCACCTCGCGGTCGATAAAGCGCTGCATGTGCTTGAGGCGCGCCTTGATGGCCTCGGCGCTGGCCTGTTTGGAACCATGCTCAAGGTAATAGTCCAGCAGCGCCATGCTGACGTCGTAGATCGCCTGATCTTTTACCGTCGGCCGGAACGTGGCCAGGTAATGCTCGTCCAGCCGGTCGCAGGCTAGTCGAACGTCAGCTGTGCCCGTCGTCTTCCGGCACTGGCGTCCGCGCTGTTTGTCGTACCACCAGATGTAGAGGTTGGCGCTCTTGGGCTTTCCGTCGCGCCCACGCTCAAAATCGAGCCAAAACGATCCGCGCTGGTAGATGCCGCCTTTAATGATTGTCGCCTCCGTGCGTGTTCCTTCAAGAGTGCTGCCTTGGCCTCGCTGATGCATTCGATGATGCCGAGCGAGATGATGGTATCGAGCATCTCTGGTGTCAGATGGATGCCCTTGCCGCGCTCCGCAGCGCGGGTGAGTTTGCGGTCGAGATCGATCAGGGCGGACATGTCTGGGCCTCCTGCATGGCGTCGCAGATCTTCTGTGCGCAGGTCAGCGTCAGCTCCTGCTGGCGGCGCGTGGCCTGCGCAAAGGGCGAGCTGTAAATGGTTTGGGTGATCTGGTTGGCGATGCGCTCCAGCGTGTCGGCGCTGGGGGTTGTCGCCTTCTGCGGGCATGGGTTGGTCTGTGCAACGTCGATCACGGCCGGGATTTCCTCATGATGACGGTGGACGGCTCGACCGTCAGGGCGGACTGGATGATTTCCACCGCCTGCTCCTGCGTCAGAATGCTCAGCATGGTCTCGCACCAGAACTCGATCGAAAAGCCGTTGTAGTGGCTTGCCTCGCCCCACGAGTAGGTGACCTCGACCCGTGTGCGATCGGGATACCAGCCGATAATCGTGAGGGCCGGGCGCTGCATGTCGTCATGGTCGAGCATGGCGTGGATGAGCAGGCCATCGGGTCCGGCGAAGCTGCGGGTGCTGTCATTCATGCAGAGAGCCTTTCGATCAGCATGGCAAGAATGGCGGAGATGCCGAGCGTCAGCGCGGGAGCTGATGCGCGGAGCGAACGGTGGCGGCGGCGCAGCCGAATGGTCATTGCGGGCGCATCGAGCACCGGCATGGCGGTGTCGCGCTCAAGCTGCCGGCGGGCGTGGTAACGGTGAAATGGCTCGCGCATCAGGCGGCCTTTCGGGCGGCATCGCCGAGGCCGAGACGGCGGCGAATGGCGGCCAGCTCGTCGCGCTCTGCATCGGTGAGCGCTCCTGCATTTTCCGCCTGTGCGCGGGCCCGCCGCTCCAGATCCTCGTGCCAGTGCAGCAGGCGCTGAAGCCGCAAGCGACGCCGCGCAATTTCCGCCGATGCTGCGGCGCGAATGCGCCCGCCGGTTGGAAACCAGTCGTCCCGCTCAAGGCCTGAAAGGCGAATTTCGCGCACCGCCGCGCGGAGAATGTCGGCGGGAATATCGGCAATTTCCTCAAGCATGGCGCGCACCCGGCCTTCGCCATCGGCGCCGGGCATGCGCGCCGCATTTTTCGACAGCCGCAGCGAGCCGATCAGGCTGAGGGCTTCCTGCCGCGTGGCCGGTTCAAGGCCGTGCTGCGCATGAGAAATGGCCTTGGTAATTGCGCTGAGGGCCGCGGGCACGGCATGGTCTGGCACATGGGGCAGACCGAGAAAGGTGTTGCTTTCAAGATAGCCCTCAGGCTCCCATTTCAGCCTCAACGGCTCGTAGGATCGGATCGCTGAACCCTGCGGGGCTTGGGGTTTCAACGGCGCGCTCGAAGCGCGGCTGGCGCAGGACCCAGCGGCGGAAATCAGCCGACCAGTCAGCGCTGAGATTTCCACGGCTGCGGTAATGGGCGACGAATTCATGGGTGATCCTCGTGAGTTTTTCAGGCGACCAGGCGTTGCCCGGCGTGGACATGGCGACGAAGGCGAGATCCTCAGGCGAGGGCTGCCAGCCGGGCGGAATTGGCTTTCGGGGAAGGGTTGCGGGCTGCTGCCGCTGCGGCTCCGGCGCAGTATCAGCAGCAGCGTAAGCTGATGCTGATACGTATGGTGACTGTGACGGTCTGGCCGTTTGTTGGTCTGGTGTTGGCCCGTATGTTGGGGCTTCTGTTCCAACATGTGTTGAACATGTGCTGGCGCTGCGTTGCCGCCGGCTCGCGGCCGATGCCTTGCCGGCGCGACGACGTTTTTCGATCAGCGCGTCCGTGCGGGAGAGTTCGGCATCCACGCGCTTGTTGCGGTAGCCGTCTTCATAGCGGGCGAAGAAATCGAGAATGACCGCGCGCGAGGCCGTCCATTCCCGGCTGTTGAGGCCTGCAATGCGCGCAAGGCGGGCTTCGTCCAGCGGCAACTGCCCGTTGTTCGTCCAGGCGTGCATGATGAGCAGCAGGTAGGCCCCGTGCTCGGTGGTGGAGAGGTGGCGCGTGTCGGCCAGATAATCGGCGACATAAAGCGGCATCCATGCGCGGCCTTCGCTCATGATGTCCCTCCATGACGGGCGAAAAGTGGGATGGCTTTGGGCAAGGCTTGTCCTTTCCCGCGCGACGGTGTCGGCAGGCTTGAAATTCTGTGGGGTTTCTCAGGGGGTGGACGGCGAAGCGTCAGCCGGTGTCGGAAATTCCTCCGGTGGTGGCGGGCGGCAGCGGTGCCGGCTGATAGTCGTCATTGGCAGGCAAGGGGGTGTGATCGTTCGCCGCCACGTAGGCCCTGATCGGCAGGCGGATTGCCGGGTTGGGCATGGCGGAGGGCCGAATTGTGCGCAGGATTTCCATGCCGACCACAAAGACGTGGCCGCACATCAGCGCCTCGCGGCAGTGGTAGTAAATCTCGCGGTAGGTCTCGGTAGCTTTTCCCGCGCTGCGGGCGAACGCCCGCGTGCCGCAATGCGGGCAGCGGATGTGGGGCAGGCGAGGGGCGGGACGGGGCATCATGCAGCCTCCTTCATGCTGGGAGCCACTGCATACCCGCCCCATGTGCTGTGGGCGGGTATGCGTGTGGTTGCCTCATGGGCCGATGCGGGAGGGCGTATTCTGGTCATGCAACACTCAACAAAATGGCGCTGAAACATTGGGGGCAAACTGGTGGGGCTAGGCTGGGGTCTGGGTGGCCGTGCCGTAAATGAACCCTTCGAAGTCCAGAGCTATGCGGACGATGTCGTCATTTGCCTGCAGGGTATTTTCCATCTGGCTGGCCATCCGCAGGCAGGTCCAGCGGTTGTTCCGCGCAAGCTCGGTCGGGGCCTCTTCGATGTGGCGAGCCATGGCCTCGGCGCGAGCAAGGATCTGGTTCGACGTGCCGCCAGCATCGGCGGCCATCCGCAGGCATTCCATGCGCATGCGCTCTTCCCGATGGCTCAGGCCCCCGAGGTGGATCATGCGCGGCGGCGCTGGTTTCTGACCTTCAGTCATTTCCGGTTCTCCTCCCTTGGAACTGTGGACGTGGTTGCGGGCCATTGTTCGGCCTCGTTGCCGCGGTGCAAATCTGCCTGCCGACCGCACGGATCTTTGCCGGAGAGGCTTGTTGCGTTCTCGGCAAAGGGGGCGAAGGGCTGGAGATCGACGGGATAGATGTCGGGCCGGAGCAGGTGGCGGGAAACGCCTGTCTTCTGTTCGGCCTTGAGTACGTACTCGGCTGGAAGAGGCTTTCCACACTGGAGCCATTTCCAAACGGTCGACTGCTTAACGCCAATGAATTTGGCGAATGCTGTCTGGGAACCTGCGTGGCTCACCGCCGTCTCGAGGGCTTCAAAGGGGGTTGGGTCGTTGCTCATGTGCAAAGAGATATTCCAAATGGAATTAATCAGTCAAGTGCATATTGAGGGTGGCGCGTTATTCCAGTTGGAATAATGTGCGGGCATGACGGTTGGTGAACGCATTGCGAAGCTGAGAACGGACTTGGGCTTGTCCCAGTCCGAGCTTGCTCGTCGTGCAAACGTCTCTCAGGCCACCATCGCGAAGCTAGAAAAGGGCTTCACATCGGGTTCCTCGCATCTCCATCGGATCGCGCGGGAGCTGGGCACAACTCCTCAGTATCTCTCCGGTGAAACCGATGATCCGTCAGAAGGGGCGCTGCCGGCGCCGACGCCCGAGCAAGTTGCCGAGCAGTTGGGTGTGGTCCTCGTGCCCGAACTGGCGCTTGGCTATTCCATGGGTGGCGGCTCGGTTTTTACCGAATTCCAGCAGTTGGGCGTCGTGCCGTTCCAGAAGGCATGGCTGCGCGGTCGTGCGGGTGGGAAATTCTCTGATCTGTTCGTGGCGCGAGGCGAGGGGGATTCCATGGAGCCCACCTTGCGCGACGGTGACATCATCCTGATCGACACCAGCCAGAAAGAGGTCAACCGCCAGGACGCGATCTGGGCGCTGTCCTATGGCGAACTCGGCATGATCAAGCGGGTTCGCAAGCTCCCGAACGGCGGCTACCAGATCAACAGCGATAACCGTTCCGTAAGCCCGATCGATGCATACGACGGTGAGATGCAAGTCATCGGCCGCGTCATCTGGATTGGCCGCTGGGTTTGATTTCCAGTTAATCGCGGGGCACGGCTTACTGAATTTGTGGTCAGTAATGAATCAATGCTTATTTTCTGGGGGGCTTTTCAGTGCGTATATTAGGGGTGGTTTTTCCGTACGGAATGCAACGCAATACTGATGGGACCTGGACGTTTTTTAATCGGCAGTACCAGCCATTAGGGTTTATTTCTGATGAACATGCGGATCTGGACGGTGATGGCTATAAGTTGAAGATTGATGGCTTAACCGATGAGGTGATTAGGCAGCTATCCTACAATGGATCATTTGATGGTCATATGATTCATTTTTATATAAACTCAATTTCTCCAAATAGGTCTAAGAAGTATTTGGATAGGTATCTTGAAAAAATTTCAATTTTAATGAGTTTAGAGATGGTTAGATCTTAAAAAAATTATTGTAGTACGGTGCGTTAACGCCAGTAATCATAAAATTACTGGCGTTACCACTTATTTTTTAAATTATTTGTTTTTGTGTTATTCATAGAATCTTTGTAGGTGCAGGCGTTTTGCTCTTAGTGCTCCGCTGGAGTCTCGTGCTAACTCTATGGCGAGGTCTACGGTTGCTGTCTTAAAATCTGCCAGTCTGTCGGCGTTGATGGTGGGGGCAAGCTCCATCGGGAGCTTATTTGGAAAATTCTTATCTCCGATAATTTTTGCCTTCCATCCTGACTTGAGGCTGTCTCGGTCAGTTGCACGGATTTCTATTTTTGTACGTGGATAAATTAGTGTTGTTGTTTCTATTAGTCCTGCTAGGTCGGCTTCACTGGGATATTCCGAAATGGTCTGCGCATCAATTCTACCTACACCTGGAATCTCAATTTCTGATCCAGGCGTGTTTTTTGCAGGGCGGAAAAAGTCAGTTACGCGTGGTATAAGTTGATTCCGTTTGGTTGCCGGGAGTTCGTCTGCGAAGGCGCGTTCCACAGCTTGGGGTTCTATTTGAAGCTTATCTGCAATAATATTAACAACGTTATTGTAGCTTCCTTCAATATGAATTGGAGGAATGTGTGGGAGATCTGGGTGATCTTTTTTACGTTTTTTAAAAACGGCATCGTATGCCCACTGAGATACAAAGAAGGTCACTCCCAGGGATGCAATTGTAACCAGAGATTCATATTCAGGTGACACATCTACCCCCAGTAAACCTTCAATGCCTTTTATGACTTTATCGTCAATTGATGTTTGATATGCGTGGTATAGTTCAATTCCTAGGTCGATAAGTAGGCTTCCTGAGGCGATTTTATTGACATGAATTGCAATGAGTCTTAGGTCGGAATCTGGAGCAGCCCGAGCCAAGACTGCAATCCCCTCTTGAAGAAGTCTTTGTTGAGCTTGCAAGGACTCGATTACATCGGGGAGCTGTACCGAGTTGGCGGTATAATAGATTTTATGCGGTACAGTTATTTGCATTACGCTCCCCCCTCTTTATCGCACACTACGAAAACGTTTTTTAACCGATAGATTGTATATAGTCCGTGTATAAGTCATTAATCAATATGGTCTTTTCGGTCATTTTGGCGTTGAGGGAGTGGCGTAGTAATAGCAATGCGCAGCCCTTTTGCTTCCTTCTTCTTACCGACCGTAACCAAATGGGGCTTTTCTTCGGCCCGGTCGTGCCAGCTGCGCGTCTCAGCGTTGTCAGCACCGACGTTCGGTCTTGGCCGTTCCCAAGGCATCCTCGATGGCCAGCGGGCACCTGCGCCCATGGCCAAGGTCCCGATGCGCGTGCCGGTAGGGAAGGCGACGCTCGCGGACCCGTCAGAACGAGTTGGTGCGTCAGGCGTTCTCGAGTGCAGAGGCTGCGTGCCGGTGCCCATCCAAGTGAAATTCCAATTTGTTCAGATGCGCTCGCAGCAGGCGCAGCTCTCAAAATGGAGGCAGGAATGGCTTACGATCCGACACTGTTCCGACTGGATGGTGAGATTGCCCTTGTAACGGGTGGCGGTGCCGGAATTGGCAAGGCCATTGCTGAAATGTTCGCCGGGGCAGGCGCGTCCGTCGTCGTTTCGGATCTCCATTTGGAAGCCGCGGAGGCTGTCGCTGATGGCATTCGTCAGCAGGGCGGCGCTGCCGTGGGGACGGCCTGCAACGTGGTTAAGGAAGAAGACCGGGTGGCTGCTGTGGAAACGGCTGTTCGCAGCTTCGGGACTCTCGGTATTCTGGTGAAC
>JAEZBH010000432.1 GCA_023427285.1 Pseudomonadota bacterium | reverse complement strand
TCATGGCCTCGTCTGTTACGGTAACGGAAATTTACTGATCTTGTCAGAAGGGCGGCAAGGCAGGTCGCCCGTCTTGCAAGGCGGGTCTTTCATTGCGAGGCTGTGGTGAATTATCGGGCGGGTCCTGTACTGGCCATGGATCAGAGTTGCGTAAGGGGGCGGCTGGTATGAGCGTGCCTGTGCTTTCAGTCATCATTGCCACACTTGGTGTGCGCCCGGAGTTGCTTCGCGCCATTGCCAGCATCAAGGCGCAGGTTGCCGTTCCCTGCCTTGCGCTGGTGGTCGTCAACGGAAACCGCTTCGATCCACGCCTCATCGCCCAGCTTGAGGCAGATGCTTCTGTTCGGCTGATCCGCACGCCCGTGCCCGGTGTTGCCCATGCCCGGCTCCTTGGCGTTCGCCATGTCGAGACTCCGTATTTCAGCCTTCTGGATGATGACGACGAGATGCTGCCGGATTGCCTTGCGCCGGTCATGGCAGCGTTCGAGGCGGGCGCAGATGTGGTGGCCACCAACGGCCTGATTGAAAAAGGCGGCGTCTTGAGCGTCAAGCACGAGGCCCTGACGGCTCATGGCGATGACCACGCGTGGGCGTTGCTGCATGAGAACTGGGCGGCATCCGGCGGGCTGTTCGGTCGAACGGCGGGGGTTCCGCCTGAGTTGTTCGAGGGATTGCCCAATTACATGGAGCTGACCCAGCTTGGCATGCGCATGGCCATGCAGTGCCGGATCAGCCGCATCGACTGCCAGACCTTCATCTACCATATCGGCGCGGCGGAACAGGCGACGGCCAGCCCGGCCTTTCTGCGGGCCGAGCCGGTGGTGATGGGGCAGATCGCAGACGAGGTTGCGCGCCCGGACATCCGCGCCGTGCTCCGGCGCAAGCGCTCTGCCGCGCTGCATGACTGCGCCGAATTCGAACTGGCGCAGCAGAATATTGGCCAGGCATGGCGCGATCATGTCGGCTCGCTGATCGGTGGCGGAGGGCTGCGGTATCTGTCATTTACCCGGCATCTTGTGCGGGAGACCGTGGCGCTATGGCTGCGCGGTCTGCGCGGCGGGTCGATGCCGGAGGCGCAGGCCGGTCAGGTCTCCCAAGGCCAGGACGTTTGATCGGGGCGGAATTGGATTAACTGAATGACGAACAGCCAAGGGACGCAGCAACCCGGTTCAGCAGAGCCTGCCCAGCCGCTTGCCGGTTCGGTGCTGCGCGGCACGCTCTGGTCGGTCGGGATGCGCTGGGGCGTGCGCCTGCTTGGTCTGGTCAACATTGCCGTCATTGCCCGTATTCTGACGCCCGCCGATTTCGGGCTTGTGGCCATGGCGATGGCCGTTGTGGCGCTGACCGGCGTGCTGCTGGATTTCGGCGTTGAATGGGCGCTCTTGCGCAACAAGCATGCCGACCGGGACGACTACGATACGAGCTGGACCATCCGCCTGATGCAGGGCGCGGCGATTGCGCTCATTGTGGCGGCGTGCGCGCCGCTTGCGGCGGACTATTACAACGACGCCCGGGTCGGCACGCTGGTGTATTTCACGGCGGCGGCGGTGTTCGTGCAGGGGCTGGAGAACATCGGCACCATCGACTTCCGCAAGAAGCTCCAGTTCGACAAGGATTTTCGCTACAACCTCGCCACGCAGGCGGCGGCGGTGGTGGTCTCGATCACGCTGGCGATCATTTTCCGCAACTACTACTCGCTGGTGCTGGCCCAGCTTTTCCGCTCCTGCTTCACGGTCTGCCTCAGTTATGTGGTCAGCGATTACCGGCCCCGGCTCACGCTTGTCAGGGCCCGCGGCATCTGGGGCTTTTCCCAGTGGAATCTGGTCAACGGCATCGCCCACTTTCTCCAGAATCGCTCCGGTACGTTCATCCTCGGGCGCTATGTGCCGCCGTCGGAGATCGGCTTTTACGCGCAGGCGGCCGAGATCGCCGATCTGGCGACCACGGATCTGGTCATGCCGTTGAACCGTGTGCTGGTGCCCGGCTTTGCGCAATTGGCCGATGACGCCGAGCGCGCCGCCAGTGCCTTCCTCAAGGCGCTTTCGGGCACGCTGATGGTGGCAACGCCGGTCAGTGTGGGTCTTGCGCTTGTGGCGCCGGAGGTGGTGCGTTTGTGGCTGGGCGAGCAGTGGGGCGGGGTGGTGCCGCTCGTGCAGATCCTTGCCATCTTTGCCACCACCCGAGCGATCAGCGCCGTTGCCGGCAGCATGCTGACCGTGCTCGGCTTCTATCGCTTCAATGCCATTACCGGCTGGATTCAGGCCGTGCTGTTCGTTGGCGGCGCGATCTGGATGGTGCAGCAAGCAGGAACGGCTGGCGTGGCCTGGGTGCAGGCGGTTGTCGGCATCATAGCGGCGCTGACGTGCATGTTCTGGCTGGTGCGCCTGAGCGCTGTGCGCTTGCTGCCGCTTGTCGGTGCGATCTGGCGGCCGCTGGCGGCCAGCGGAGCAATGATTGCCGCCGTGATGGCCGTTGCGGGATTGGCGCAAAGCTCCGGCATCGCTTTTCTGGCGGGGCCGGTTGGTCTGCTGCTCGTCAAGATGGCGACCGGCGCTGCGAGTTACACTGCGGTGATCCTGCTGCTCTGGTGGGCCGCTGGCCGTCCGGACGGGTTGGAGCGCCTCGCGCTCGATCAGGTTGCCAAGCGGCTCAACCCCGCCTGATAGCCGTTTGCGTTCAGTCGAGGCTCGATGCGCCGAACGGGGCTTGGCATTCTGCGGCAACTTCCTGTATCTCTGGAATCTCAGAATAAAAGGCAGGATGGAATGCGACGCAGCAGTCTGCGGCTTGGGGCGAGCCGCAACAGCGTGGGTGAGCAGGGGGCTGTTTGCCGCGTATTGCGGCGGTCGATGATGCTTGCGTGCGCGTCAGCGACGGCGTTGCTGACGCTTGCGGCCACTCCGGCGCTTGCCGCGTCTGGTGCCCAGCCTCCGCGCCTCGTCGCGCTCGATTCCGGCCAGCCCGACCCCGAGAAGGATGTGCGCGTCAGGGCATTTGATCGGTTCCTGCGCAATCGGGTGGCGGAGGGAGACTTCGTCGGCATTGCCGTGGCGATCGTGGACAAGGGGCATTTGTCGCTGGTGCGCGGTTATGGCCAACGCAGCCAGAATGGCGGCGGTCAGATCGATGACCAGACCGTGTTCCGTATCGCCTCCCTGTCCAAAGCCTTCGCCTCGACTGTCACCGGCCTGATGGTGAAGGAGCATTTCGTCGACTGGTCGACGCCCGTGCGACAGGTGCTGCCCAAGGTTTCGCTGGGAGCCAGCCGCAACAATGTGACCGTGGGCGACCTGATGAGCCACCGTGTCGGCCTGCCGCCCAACGCCTATGACGACCTGCTGGAGGCGGGCACCCCGCCTTCGGAAATCGTCTCGCGTCTGGCCCGGTTGCCGGTCTCGTGCGCGCCGGGCAGTTGCTACGGGTACCAGAATGTCGCCTACAATCTGGTCGCGCCGGTGCTGGAGGCGCGCACGGGCCTGACCTACTC
>JAEZBH010000412.1 GCA_023427285.1 Pseudomonadota bacterium | reverse complement strand
GGGGATCTATAATCCCCCTGCACCCCCTGTTCGTTTTCAGGGCCGCGCCCCTCATCCCACACGCACGTCCGAGTGAAACCGATCAAAGAAAAGGGCCGCGCCCTTCATGAAGGATGCGGCCCTTTCGAACAAATGGGAGGTGCAGGAGGGGTAAGCCCCTCCTGCATAAAGTTTATAAACTCAAAGCGTTACGCCCGTTCGCGGAAGGCGGTGAACTTGACGTCCTTGTTGTCTTCCGCCGCGCGGTCGAGGCGCCACTGGCTGCGGGCCATGTAGACCGGGTGACCGTCGCGGTCTTCGGCCATGTCGGAGCGGTTGGCGTCCATGAAGCGCTTGAGGGCCTGCGGGTCGTCGCTGGTGACCCAGCGCGCCACGTCATAGGGCGAGTCCTCGAAGCGGATTTCCACCTTGTATTCGGCCAGCGCGCGCGAGGCGAGCACTTCGAGCTGGAGCGCGCCGACAACGCCGACGATCCAGTTCGAGCCGATGTTGGGGCGGAACACCTGAATGACGCCCTCTTCCGCCAGATCCTGAAGCGCCTGGCGCATGGCCTTCACGCGCAGCGGGTCGCCCAGCTGCACGCGACGCAGAATGTCCGGCGCGAAGTTGGGAATGCCGGTGAAGCGCAGTTCCTCGCCTTCGGTGAGCGTGTCGCCCACGCGCAGCGTGCCGTGGTTGGGAATGCCGATGATATCGCCCGGCATGGCCTCTTCCACCAGCTCGCGGTCCTGCGCGAAGAAGAAGATCGGGTTGTGCACGGCCAGTTGCTTGCCGGTGCCGATCTGCTTCAGCTTCATGCCGCGCCTGAACTTGCCCGAGCACAGACGGAAGAAGGCCACGCGGTCGCGGTGGTTCGGGTCCATGTTGGCCTGAACCTTGAAGACGAAGCCGGAAACCTTTGGCTCATTGGCCTCGACCGTGCGGGTGTCGGCGGGCTGGCTGCGCGGGCTCGGCGCCAGATTGCCAATCGCGTCCAGAAGCTGCTCGACCGAGAAGTCCTTCAGCGCCGAGCCGAAGAACACCGGGGTGAGATCGCCGTTGAGGTAGGCGTCCCGGTCCGGCTCGGGATAGGCGGACATGGCCAGCTCAGCGGTTTCGCGGAACTCGGCCAGCACGTCGGCAGGCACGGCCTTGTCCAGCGTCTCGTCGTCAACGCCGGTCAGCTGCACATACTTGTCGTAAGCGCCGCCACGGCCATGGCTTGAGGTCAGCCACTCGTTCTTGCGCAGGTCATAAGCGCCATGGAACGTCGAGCCGGAGCCGATCGGCCAGTTCATCGGCGTCACGTCCAGCGCCAGCGTGTTCTCGATCTCGTCCAAGAGTTCGAACGGGCTCTTGGCCTCGCGGTCGATCTTGTTGACGAAGGTGATGATCGGGATGTTGCGGATGCGGCAGACTTCCAGCAGCTTGCGGGTCTGGCTTTCGATACCCTTGGCCGCGTCGATCACCATGACCGCGCTATCGACCGCCGTCAGCGTGCGGTAGGTGTCTTCGGAGAAGTCTTCGTGGCCCGGCGTGTCCAGCAGGTTGAAGGTGATCCCGCCGCGCTCGAAGGTCATGACCGACGAGGTGACCGAGATGCCGCGGTTCTTCTCGATGTCCATCCAGTCCGAGCGGGCACGGCGGCGCTCGCCGCGCGCCTTCACCTGACCGGCAAGACGAATGGCGCCGCCGAACAGCAGCAGCTTTTCCGTCAGCGTGGTCTTACCCGCGTCAGGGTGCGCGATGATCGCGAAGGTGCGCCGATCGCTCGGCTGCTCTGGCCGTGCCGGAGCGCGGGGTGCCTCGCCCGCCACATCAGGAGTGGCGTTGCTCAGGTTGTCGTCGAAGCTGGTCACTGCGGTTGTTACTCGCCTGCGGTTACAACTGTGGGTCTGTTCGGGCGCATTCAAATCATAGGGATTGGCTCAAGGCCAGCCCGAAATTTGCGGCCAGGCTTAAAGCGGGGCGTTTCCGGGGCGAATATTTTGCGCCGGTTGCAATTTTGGCGTGAATTCTGGTGTTTCGGCCGTTGGAGAGCTGCTCGACGCCGTCCCTACTCGTCGAAAGAGGGCCGCTTTTTCTCGGTGGCCATGGCGTCCATCTCGCTGAGTTCGGGAATGTACATCTCCGCGATCACCAGCAGGGCCACGAAAGCCAGCAATGCGGCGAAGAATGCCTTGATGAGAACGCCCATGGGTCCTGCTGCCCTTCCCGTTTCCTGCCTGCGCGTTGCTTACTCAGCCGGTGCCTGTTGTCCCTCTGCCGTGGCGGCAGGCCGCGGCGGCAACTCGGGCACCGTGGTATAGAGGTACACATTCCAGAGCAGCACCGCCCCGGCAATCACCATCAGGATGCCGCGCAGCCGCTCCTTGCCGGTCTGCTTCACGGCCAGCCGCGCGCCGAAGCCCATCAGCACGAAGGACAGCAGCACTGCAACGGAGATGGCAAAAGACCAGAACGCGCTCATACGGACCCCAAAGACATCACTCTACTGAACTCTACTGAACCGGCCTGTCGCCCAGCGTGCGGGCAACGGCAGTGCTCCAGCCCGACAACCTAGACGAGCGCGCGTCAGGTGCAAGCCTTGGTTCGAAGCGGCGGTCGGGTTGCCACAGCCGGGCGGCGTCCTCAGGCCCATTGAACAGCCCTGCCCCGATGCCCGCCAGGATCGCCGCGCCCAGTGCCGGCGTTTCGATGATGCGGGGCCGCTCCACCGTCAGGT
>JAEZBH010000380.1 GCA_023427285.1 Pseudomonadota bacterium | reverse complement strand
ACTACACCTCGAAGTTCCATTTCGGTCCTTCAGGCTTCCAGTTCCCGCAGTAGGGCTATGAGGTGCTGTCGCTTCGCGCGCAGTGGACCGATCCGTCAGAGCGGTACACCGTGGGGCTGTGGGGCGATAACGTGACCAACAGCCGCTATAGAACCCAGGTTCAGTTCAACAACTTCGGTATCGGCTCGACGTGGAGCGCGCCGGTGACCTACGGCCTCGACTTCGGGGTGAAGTTCTGATGAGGAAGGGCAGGCGATACAGGGTCGTGCAATGGGCAACCGGCAATATCGGCCGGCGTGCCCTGCAAACGGTGATCGAACACCCGTGGTTCGATCTTGTCGGGCTTTATGTGAGTTCGACTGACAAGGCCGGGCGTGACGCCGGTGACCTGTGTGGCCTGCCCCCCGTCGGCATTCGGGCAACGTCAAGCCTTGAGGAGATCGTTGCACTGGAGGCGGACTGCGTTCTTTACATGCGGCAAGGCACAGATGTTGATGAGCTTTGCGCCTTGCTCGCCTCCGGCAAGAACGTGGTGACAACGCGGTGCGATTTTCATCACCCGCCCTCGATGCAGCCGGAGATGCGCGAGCGGATCGATGCGGCGTGCCGCAGTGGCGGGACGTCGATTTACAGCACGGGCTCCAGCCCCGGCTTCAGCACCGAAGCGCTGCTGTTGCCTCTCGTCTCCCTTTCACGCAGGCTCGATTGCCTCACGATTGATGAGTATGCGGACCTGTCGAGCCGGAACTCGCCCGACCTTTTGTTCAATGTCATGGGCTATGGCGCGCAGCCTCAGGAGATAGATCAGAGGCGCATCGAGCATATACGGCAGGATTTTGCGGCAACGCTTGCGCAAACCGCCGATGCCATGGGCCTGTCCTGCGATCGTTTTGAGGCGATAGGCGAAATGTCTGTTGCCAAACACCGAACGGAAATCGCGGCGGGTGTGATTGAGGCAGGGACAGTTGCCGCCCAGCGGATCAGCGTGACGGGGCTGCGGGGCAACCAGCCTCTGATACGGTTCCGGGCGAACTGGTATTGCGCGCGGAATATCGAGAACTCTGACTGGAACCTGCGGGAGACCGGTTGGCGTGTGCGCGTGGAAGGGGACACGCCGCTTGATGTGAATATCACCTTTCCGGTCGCGCCTGAGGATTATGCCGCATTTACTCCCGGCCTGACGGCGCATCGTGCCGTTAATGCCATTCCCGCGGTTTGCGAGGCGCGTCCGGGCATCCGCACGACCGTTGATCTGCCTCAGGTGGTGCCGCTGTGGTGAGCCGGAGCCTGAGCGCCGCTGAGCTGCTGCACCTGGACCTGAAGGGCGAGCATTGTTTTCGCGCTCGCTACAATCAGGACAATTTCATGGGCTCGATTTTCGGCGGGCAGGTCATCGGTCAGGCGTTGGCGGCGGCGCAGAAAACGGTGCCCGGCTGGCCCGTGCATCATTGCTCCGGTATTTTTCTGCGGGCCGGAAAGACGGGAGAACCTGTTGATTATCAGGTTGAGATCGTAAGGGACGGGCGTCGTTTCTCGGCCCGGCGCGTGCTTGCCGTACAATCGGGAAAGCCGATCTTCGATTTTTTCTGCTCATTCCATGATGCGGCTGACGCTTCATGGCGTCAGACCAACCCCGCCCCACAGGTGCCAGCCCCGGAAAGTCTGCTCAGCCTGCAACATTATTTTGAAGCCAATAAGGATCGGTTTCCAACGGATCGGATGTTGATTTACGGTGCCGAGTTTCCGGTTGAGCTGCGACTCATTGATCCTGACACGGTCTTTTTTGGCCCGACCGGGCAGACAGAAAGACGCTTCTGGCTGCGCATGCCGTCTGCGGCAAGCCTTCAAACGGTTGCGGATCATCAAGGCTTGCTGGCGTTTATGTCTGATTACTGGTTCGCCAGTGTGGCGGGGGCGTCCTGGCGCTCCGGGGAGACAGGGCCGGCGCCTACGGTCTCTATCGCATCCCTCAATCACAGCCTCTGGTTTCATCAAGAGGCAAGGGCTGATGACTGGCTGCTGTTCATCACCGAAAGTCCGTGGGGTGGGCAGGGTCGCGGGCTTGCGCGCGGCCTCATCTATAATCGTGATGGTGTGCTGGTTGCCTCTGCCTCGCAAGAGGTGGTGCTGAACATCATCCCGGGAGCACCTTCGGCAGGTGCGGCTCAGGTGGCGGAGGTTTGCTCCTGATGGCGGTCGAAGTGGTGTTCTGCATGTGAGCGCTGCATCGCGCTCGCGATTGTTCGGGCGGAATGGGGGGAGGCCTCCGTCAATGCCTCGCGCAAGCCGGACGGCCCGACTATCGTTTTGACACTTTTGGCGCTCAGCACAGGGGAAGGTGCAGGACGATGCAGATCAAGGCAGAGGCAAGGGCACCAACGGCGGAGACGTCAAGCGATGACGCGCTGCCCAGTCTGCCTTATCGCGGTTATATCCTGTTCATGACGATGGTTGTTGGCGCTCTCAGCGTCTTTGACAAGCGCATCCTGACCATGTTGATCACGCCGATCCGTCAGGAATTCAACCTGAGCGACAATCAGTTGGGTCTGCTTATGGGCATGGCCTTCGCGGTTGTTTATGTTCTGGCCTGTATTCCGGCGGCCCGGCTGGCGGATCGTTGGTCGCGCCGCAACGTGATTGCAATTGCCGTGGCCGCATGGAGTGTCATGACCGCTGTTTGCGGTATGGCCCAGAATTTTGTGCAACTGTTTCTGGCGCGGGTCGGCGTGGGCATTGGCGAGGCGGGCGGCAGTGCGCCGGTTCAGGCCCTGATCAGCGATAATTTCCCCCAACGCCAACGCGGTACGGCGTTTTCGATTTATCTGATTGGCTCGTCCATCGGCATTGGCGGGGGCACGGCCTTTGGGGCATGGGCTCTGGAGGTGTTCGACTGGCGCTGGGCCTTCATCATTGCAGGTCTGCCAGGACTGATCATCGCCCCGCTGTTTTTCTTGACCATGCCCAACTCGCGGGCCGGGTTGGCGGATGGCGTGGCCAAGACCTATGAGCAGCCGCCGCTTCTCAAGACGCTGAAGGTGCTGGTGTCCATTCGCACCATTCCGCTGATGCTGACCGGCGCAACCCTTTCCTCGCTTCTGACCATGGGGTTGAGCGACTGGATGCCGCAATTGCTGGAGCGTTCGCACGGCCTTGCCCCAATGGAGTTTGGTGCAAAACTCGGCGGGTTCATGGCGCTGGGTTCCATCATCGGACATCTGGCCGGTGGCCCCATTGCAGACTGGCAAAGCCGTCGCAACCCGCGCTGGCACCTCTGGCAGCCTGCAATCTTCTGCATAATCGGGGCTTGTCTTGGGGCGCTGGCATATACCGGATCTGCGGAGCGCATCTACCCGTTCATTGGCCTCCAGTTTCTGCTGAACGGCATGTTTGCTGCGCCGATGATGTTCATGCTGACGACGCTGGCGCCGGTATGGGCGCGTGCAACTTCGGCGGCTCTGGCCTTGTTCATGATTAATCTGGTTGGGCTCGGGCTGGGGCCGTGGCTGATCGGCATGTTGAGTGATCTTTATCGCCCGTCTTACGGGGAGGAGTCGCTGCGCATGGCCATGCTCAGTGCCCTGATGCTGGCAATTCCGGTGGCCATTCTGTTCCTGCTCGCCAGCCGCCACTATCGGGGGGATCTGGAAGCCGCGCGTCAGAGGCTGGCTGCTGAGTGAGGTTTATCGCGACACCGATGATGCAAGGTAAACCGCAACATCCGCGTTGAGGATTTTCTGGTTGACGGTACGCATTGAAGAGATTTCAGTTAAAGGATCATGAGATGGCGACCGAGATTTTGCTCCCCAAAATTGGGTTCTCAATGAGCGAGGCACAGATTGCCGAATGGCTTGCCGAGGATGGCAGTCAGGTGACGGAAGGGCAGCCGCTGTTCCTGCTTGAGGCTGACAAGTCCACGAACGAAGTGGAAGCTCCGGCTACCGGTACGCTTCGCATCACTGTGGCGGCGGGCGAGACCCATGAGGTCGGCACCGTTCTGGGTTATATCGAGTAAGCTGGAGAAGACATGACGCTCAGGGTTGGCATTATCAGCGCTGCCTGGGGTGGGTTCGCTCACCTGCCGGCATGGCGATCGATCCCCGGCATTGAGGTGACGGCGATCTGCACCTCCCGTCGCGAGACGGCAGAAGCGGCGGCGGCCCGATTGGGAATTGCCCGTCCGTTCTGGAATGCGGAGGAGATGTGCGCCGATCCTGATATCGACATCCTTGATGTCGGCACGCGCCCGATCTTGCGCCGCCCCTGGGTGATCACCGCCCTGCGGAACGGCAAGCACGTTTACAACGCCGTGCCGCACGCCGCAGACTGGGAATCCGCAAAGGCGATCAATGAAGCCTGGCGGGCCAGCAACAGCATCGGCGTGGCTGACGCCTTCTCCGAGTGGCTGCCAGCCCACCGGCTGATGAAACAGCATATCGATGAGGGCAAGCTTGGCCAGCCTTTCGGCGGGACATGCCACTTCAATCTTTCCCTGTTCAATACGCCTAACAGGCATTTTCCCTACAACTGGTTCGCACAGGGCGGTCAGGGTGTCTCGGCGATCCGCAACAACGGCAGTCATGCGCTCCACGCGTTGATCTATCTGTTTGGCCCCATTGCCGAAGTGGTGGCGGATGACCGCCAGTTGCTCGGTCAATGGGTGTTTCCGGATGGAGAGGCGATCACGCCGGAAACCAACGACTATGCCAGTGCCATGGTGCGGTTTGAAAGCGGGCTGACCATTCAGCTGCGCATCAGCTGGAGCATGTCTGTGGCGGACGGGTGGTTGATCGACGTGTTCGGCAGCAAGGGGCGGTTGGTGGCGCAGTCTCCCTCGTTCCCGACCGTGCGGGATTGCACACTGAAGTACGGTGCTTTGGGCGGTAATCTGGAAACGGTTGAGATCCCGCGCGAGATGGCAACCCCTCCGGGGGGCAGCCTCGGCTGGGATTATGAACTCCAGCCATCTGTTGGCATGGCGCTGTCCATGCACAACATGCTTCAGGCTATCAAGGGTGAGGCCAAGGCCGCCCCTGACTTCGCTCAGGCCTTCGAGGTGGAGCGGGTGCAGGAGGCAATTCGGCGCTCGAGCGCAGAGAGGCGTTGGGTGCGTATTTCTGAGGTGGCCTGACACAAGCCTCAAAAAGGCGGCGCATTATGTGCGCCCTAACGTGCAAGCATTTTTGAATATGCTGGCCGCCGGAAGCCCTATTTCTTTCGAAGAATTGCACCGCAGGGGCGATAGTGAGTGAGGACGCCCCGCGGTTTGTTGCACAGGGGAAGACCGTTCAATAGCCTCTTATCCTAACGAAATGAGGGGGGAGAGAATGAGCGGATTCGACGAGGAAACCGATTTCGTCGTGGTGGGCTGCGGCGGCGGGTCGATGTGCGCAGGGC
>JAEZBH010000322.1 GCA_023427285.1 Pseudomonadota bacterium | reverse complement strand
CGGCCCTCGAACCAGTCAGCCTTGTTCGGCTTGTAGCCCTTGGCGGCCTCGAACTCGTCTTCCAGACGAGAAACGTAGGCGTCTTCCATGGCCTTGACCTGCTCGTCGGTCACCACGCCTTCGCTCTTCAGCTTCTCGGCGTAGCGGGACGAAACGAAGGTGTGGCTCTTGATGGCGGCGTACATGCGCGGCTGGGTGAAGCCCGGCTCGTCGGCCTCGTTGTGGCCGAAGCGGCGGTAGCACCACATGTCGATGACGACATCGCGCTTGAACGTCTGGCGGTATTCGGTCGCCAGCTTGGTCGCCCACACAACGGCTTCGGGATCATCGCCGTTCACGTGGAAGATCGGCGCCTGCACCATCTTCGCCACGTCCGACGGATACGGCGAGGAGCGCGCGAACTTCGGCGAGGTGGTGAAGCCCACCTGGTTGTTCACGATGAAGTGGATGGTGCCGCCGGTGTTGTAGCCCGGCACGCCGGACATGGCGAAGCATTCGGCCACCACGCCCTGGCCTGCGAACGCGGCGTCGCCGTGCAGCAGCAGCGGCAGACCCTTGGTGCGGGCAAGGTCGCCGCGCTGGGTCTGCTTGGCGCGCACGCGGCCCAAAACGACCGGGTTCACGGTCTCCAGGTGCGACGGGTTCGGGGTCAGCGACATGTGAACGTTGTTGCCGTCGAAGCCGCGATCGGTGGAAGTGCCGAGGTGGTACTTCACGTCGCCCGAGCCGCCCACTTCGTCCGGCTGCGAGGAGCCGCCGGCGAATTCATGGAACAGCTGACGGAACGGCTTCTGCATCACGTTGGTCAGCACGTTGAGGCGACCACGGTGCGGCATGCCGATGATGATTTCCTCGATGCCGAGCGCGCCGCCCACCTTGATCACGGCTTCCAGCGCCGGGATCATGGCTTCGCCGCCGTCAAGGCCGAAGCGCTTGGTGCCGACGTACTTGCGCGCCAGGAACTTCTCGAAGCTCTCGCCCTCGATCAGCTTGTTCAGGATGGCAAGCTTGCCTTCCTTGGTGAAGTAGATGTCCTTCTCAGGGCCCTCGATGCGCTCCTGCAACCAACGACGCTCTTCGATGTCGTTGATGTGCATGTATTCGATCGCGATGGAACCGCAGTAGTTGCGGCACAGGGTTTCCTGAATCTGGCGGATCGATGCGGTCTCGAAGCCCAGCAGGCCGCCCAGGAAAATCTGGCGGTCCAGGTCGGCCGGGCCGAAGCCGTAATAGGCCGGCTGAAGTTCCGGGTGCTCTGCGCGCGCCTCAAGACCCAGCGGGTCGAGCTTGGCGGCCAGGTGGCCGCGCACGCGGTAGGTCCGGATGAACGTAAACGCCTGGAGCGTGTCCTGCGCGGCGCGGCGAATGTCCTCGGCGGAAACGCCTGCTGCCGGTGCAGCAGCGGCTTCCTTACCCTTGCCCTTGCCTGCATCCTTGGCCGGCTTCGGCTCAATCTGCATCTGGGTGGGGTCAAGCGCCTGCGTCAGCGAGTCATTGGGCTGCAGCGGCCAGTTGCTGCGCTGCCATGAAGGGGTGGCCTTGATGCTGCCTGCCGCCAGTTCCAGCCCGGCGAAATAACGCTGCCAGCTGGGGTCGACCGAGTTCCGGTCTGCCGCATACTTCTCATACAACGCTTCGATGAAGGCTGCGCTGGCACCTTCGATGCCTTGGGGAAGATCGCCTTCGATACCCATTGCGACTCTGCTCCTTAGTCCGGCACGCGTACATCCGGCGTGCCCAAACGAGCCTATCGTTAAACCTAAACCGTCCGCGACCGACAGGCGCATCGCGGACGGCTAAAGCCAGGGTGTTCCGGCCTGACTCCCCCCATCAGTGCCGGAACACGGTTAATTAGCCCTTAAGCACCTCAAGGAGGGTGGTGCCCAGTGCCGACGGGCTGTCAGCGACAACGATGCCAGCCGAACGCATGGCCTCGATCTTGTCTTCTGCCTTGCCCTTGCCGCCGGAGACGATTGCACCGGCGTGGCCCATGCGGCGGCCCGGAGGCGCCGTGCGGCCAGCGATGAAACCGACGGTCGGCTTCTTGATCTTCGAGCGCTTCAGCAGTTCCGCGCCCTGCTCCTCGGCGTCGCCGCCGATTTCGCCGATCATGATGATGGACTCGGTTTCCGGATCTTCCAGGAACATCTCCAGCACGTCAACGAAGTTGGTGCCGTTGACCGGGTCGCCGCCGATGCCGACCGCGGTCGACTGGCCCAGGCCCACTGCGGTGGTCTGGAACACGGCTTCGTAGGTCAGGGTGCCCGAGCGGGACACAACGCCAACCTTGCCCTTGCTGAAGATGTTGCCCGGCATGATGCCGATCTTGCACTCGCCCGGGGTCAGGAGCCCCGGGCAGTTCGGACCGATCAGGCGGGTCTTGGAGCCCTGCAGGGCGCGCTTCACGCGCACCATGTCGAGCACGGGGATGCCTTCGGTGATGCAAACGGCCAGCGGAATTTCCGCGTCGATTGCTTCCAGAATGGCATCGGCCGCGCCTGCGGGCGGCACGTAGATCACGGTCGCGTCAGCGCCGGTTGCTTCACGGGCTTCAGCCACGGTGTTGAACACCGGCAGGCCCAGATGGGTGGTGCCGCCCTTGCCCGGTGCGGTGCCGCCGACCATCTTGGTACCGTAAGCAATAGCAGCTTCGGAGTGGAAGGTGCCCTGCTTGCCGGTGAAACCCTGGCAGATGACCTTGGTGTCTTTATTGATCAGAATTGCCATGGTTACGCCGCCTTCTCTACTGCATCCACGATCTTCCGGGCGGCATCGCCCAGATCGTCCGCCGGAATGATCGGCAGACCCGAGTCACGCATGATCTGCTTGCCCAGATCCACGTTGGTGCCCTCAAGGCGAACCACCAGCGGAACCGACAGTTGCACTTCACGAGCAGCAGCCACCACGCCTTCAGCGATGATGTCGCAGCGCATGATGCCGCCGAAGATGTTGACCAGAATGCCCTTCACCTGCGGATCGGACAGAATGATCTTGAACGCCGCCGTCACCTTCTCCTTGGAAGCGCCGCCGCCAACGTCGAGGAAGTTGGCCGGTTCACCGCCGGAGAGCTTGATGATGTCCATGGTTGCCATGGCGAGGCCCGCGCCGTTGACCATGCAGCCGATGTTGCCGTCGAGCGCGATGTACGACAGATCGTACTTGGAAGCTTCCACTTCCTTCTGATCTTCCTCGGTGATGTCGCGCAGCGCAACGATGTCCGGGTGACGGTACAGCGCGTTGCTGTCGAACGAAACCTTGGCGTCCAGAACCTTGATCTGGTTGTCCTCGGTGATCACCAGCGGGTTGATCTCGAGCATCGAGCAATCGGTTGCAACGAAAGCGTTGTACAGCTTGGTCACAACATCGACGCCCTGCTTGAACAGGTCGCCGGTCAGGCCGAGAGCAAAGGCCACCTTGCGGGCATGGAAGCCCGACAGGCCCATCACCGGATCAACGTCAACGGTGACGATCTTCTCCGGGGAGTGCTCTGCAACTTCTTCAATGTCCATGCCGCCTTCGGTCGAGGCGATGATGGCGATGTGGCCGGTGGCCCGATCAACCAGCATGGAGAGGTACAGTTCCTTGGCAATGTCCACGCCATCCGTGATGTAAACACGGTTGACTTCCTTGCCGGCCGGGCCGGTCTGGACGGTTACCAGGGTCTGGCCCAGCATTTCAGCTGCGTTCTTGCGAACCTCGTCGATCGACTTGGCAAGACGCACACCGCCCTTGGCGTCCGGGGCAGCGCCCACGAACTTGCCCTTACCGCGACCACCGGCGTGGATCTGCGCCTTAACGACGTAGATCGGCCCCGGCAGCTTTTCAGCGGCAGCGGCTGCTTCATCAGCAGTGAAAGCGGCAAACCCCGCGGGGACGGGCACGCCAAATTTGGCGAGCAGGTCCTTTGCCTGATACTCATGAATATTCATTGCATTACGCTTTCTTCTTGGGACGACCACGCTTCTTCGGAGCATCCACCGGGGATGCGGCCGAAGCGGCCTTGGGCGTACGACCGGCCTTCGCTGCCACCTTGGTCTTGGTGGGAGCGATGCCAGCCAGAGCAGGATCAATCTGTTTGCAAGCTTCAACCAGGCCACGCACAGCGTTGACCGAGTTGGTGAACATCTTTCGTTCAGCCGCCTTCAGATCGATCTCGACAATACGCTCTACGCCACCTTCGCCAATGATGACAGGCACGCCGACATAAATGTCGTCGAGCCCGTATTGGCCATTAATGTAGGCAGCGCACGGCAGCAGACGCTTCTTGTCCTTCAGATAGCTTTCAGCCATCTGCACAGCGGAAGCAGCCGGAGCGTAATAGGCCGAGCCGGTTTTCAGGAGCCCGACGATCTCTGCGCCGCCATCGCGCGTCCGCTGGACAATCTGGTCCAGTTTCTGCTGCGTGGTCCAGCCCATCTTGACCAGGTCAGGCACCGGAATACCGGCAACGGTCGAATAGCGGGTCAGCGGCACCATGGTATCGCCATGGCCGCCCAGAACGAAGGCCGTCACGTCTTCAACCGAGACGTTGAACTCTTCGGAAAGAAAATAGCGGAATCGGGCAGAGTCCAGCACGCCCGCCATGCCCACCACCATGTGGTGCGGCAGGCCCGAGAACTCGCGCAGCGCCCACACCATCGCATCGAGCGGGTTGGTGATGCAGATCACGAAGGCCTTGGGGGCATAGCGGCGAATGCCCTCGCCCACCGATTTCATGACCTTGAGGTTGATGCCGAGCAGGTCATCGCGGCTCATGCCCGGCTTGCGCGGCACGCCGGCCGTCACGATGCACACGTCCGCGCCCTTGATCGCCTTGTAATCGTTGGCGCCCACCAGGCGGGAGTCGAAGCCGTCAACCGGGGCAGACTCCGCAATGTCCAGAGACTTGCCCTGCGGCAGGCCCTCGGCGATGTCGAACATCACGACGTCGCCCAGCTCCTTCAGGCCGATCAGATGGGCAAGGGTGCCCCCGATCATCCCGCTGCCGATCAGCGCAATTTTTTTGCGTGCCATGCCAGCCCCTAACGTGGCTTTCCATCATTCAGGCCGAACAATCGAAATGATTGCCCAAAACGCCGTCGCAATAGACCGAAAATCCAATACTCGCAAGGGCACGTAGAAAGTTTGACCGACCCTTAAGTACAAATCTCCACTAGAGCGACTTTGGAAGAGGATGCCACCTCCTGCGGTTAAGAAAGCGCCACCAACAAAAGGGTTAGAC
>JAEZBH010000321.1 GCA_023427285.1 Pseudomonadota bacterium | reverse complement strand
ATGATGTATTGTTGCGCGTTGTTCCGGTAGAAACGATTAGCCCCCTACAGACCGAAACCGGAATTTACCTGACTGCTAAATTTTGCCGTTAACCAGAAATTTTAAACCGCTATGTTCCGATCCCCCTTACGGTAAATTAATTGTATACCTTCGTCATACCAGAATGAATAAAATTTGCGTAAAAGCTTACGGGTTCAGCACGCGCTGAACCAGCTCGCTCACCGCTGGTACGTTGGGGATCAATATCCCATCCGCTCCCGTCTCATACAAAGTTTCATCCACCTGGATAAGGGTGACGCTTTCCTCCGGGATTTCTTTCGCCAGGCACGCCAGCGCCACCAACTGCTGGGCGGTAAGATCGGTGGCAACCTCCTCGCTGAACTGCTGCAGCAGCTCGCCTGGGTTCAAAACCGTCTCGCCAGCGCGCAGCCGCGCGTGCAGTGACTTTGCGAGCAGATTTTGGCGAGCCAGGCGCGCCTGCTCGCCGCCGTCGCCAATATAGCGGACGAACTCCACCGCCAGCCGCCCGTCGAACTGCTGGATACCCGCTTGCAGCACCTCACCGTTTGCAAGGGTTACCGGCTCGGGCAGGGAGCCTTCTACCCCGCCCGCGGCGTCGATCATCTGCCCAAACGAGCCCACATTTACCGTGATGAAGTGGTCAGGCGTTACGCCAAAATTGTCGTAGAGCAGTTGTGCCAGCACCGTTGTCGCGGCGATGGTCTGCTGGCGCTCGGTGCCAGGGGTAATCTGCTTCTTGTAGGCATACGCGGCGCCTAATCTTCCTTCGACCATGTTTGCGCTTTCCAGTACACTGGTGCGCACGGTCAGGTCGCGCGGAAAGGCAAGCACCGTTGCGGATGGCTGCACCGGATCGAGCCGCAGCACGCGGATGGCATCTGCAGCGGTCCCGTTCTGGGCTGTGCCAGTGCCGGTGAACAGGATGGTTACCGGCGCGATCAATCCGCACCGCGCTTCGACGGCGGTGGGGCTCGGCGTGGGCTGACGGATTGCGGGTGATGGATAAGGCTGGCTCGCTGTAGGAGTCGTTGCCACCGCTGGGGTGCTGGCAGCCGTTTCCCGCGTTCCCGTCAGCATGGGTGCAAGCGGGCTGCGGTATGCGATCAGCACCGCGCAGGCAGCCAGAACCAGAACGAAGAACAGAATCACAAAGCGAACCGGCAGCTTCTGTTGTTGCATCGATGGACCCCCGGTGGGGGATTAAATACAAAAAGAAGGTACCCACCCTTGCCTTCTGAATACAGCATATCAAAGCCGGATACGAGAACCTATAAATTTGGAGTGAATTTTAAGCGGAGGCCAGGCGTGTCACAAAACCACCAGAATCAAGCATGGATAACCAAAGGAAAGGAGCAGGTACATGGCAAACGAACGAACGTATTCCCTTCTGCCCTGTAAAGACCTTGACCAATCCATCGCGTTTTACCAGGCGCTGGGCTTTACCCAAACGTACCGCCAGCTTCGCCCAAACCCCTACGCGGTTGTGGCACTGGAAGATATTCATATTCACTTGTTTGGGATGGAGAACTTTAAACCGGAAGACTCGTACGGCAGTGTGATCATCGCTGTGCCGGACCCAGACGCGCTGTATCATGCGTTTGCCGCAGGGCTGCGGAATGCGTATGGCAAGCTGCCCGCTGCTGGAATTCCGCGTATCCTGCGGCCGCGGAAAAAATACGGCACGGTGCGCGGATTCAGCGTGGTGGACCCGGGCGGAAATTGGCTGCGCATTTACCGTCTGAACGATACTGAGGAAGAAGCCGCGGAGGAAAAAGCCGAAGGGCTGACACAGATCATCAATGTCGCAGCCCGGTTAGGCGATGCGCATGGGGACGAAGCAGCCGCATTGAAAACGCTGGAAAGCGGCCTGGAACGCTACCGTAGCGCTTCGCCGCTGGAACAGGCCAGGGCGCATCTGTACCGCGCCGAGCTGGCGCTGCGGTTACACCAGCTTGAGAAGGCCCGCGAATCAATCGGGGTTGTGCGAGGTCTTTCACTGACCCAGGATGAGCGGGCAGAGATTGCGGAGGAATTGGAGCACGTGCAGGAACTGATCGTTCAGGAGTAGCCGGAATCAAAAGAGCCGCCCGGAGTTCTCCGGGCGGCTCTTTGTGTCTACTCCAGGCTTCGGTAGAAGTCGCACAGGTCGCGCACCGGACAGACCTCGTGCTGCGGGTTGCGCGCGTGGCAAATCTGCCGCCCCAGGCGGATGATGTTAAGATGGCCCGGTCCGTACTGTTCGGGGTCGAACAACTTTGCCAGGTGCTCGTGCGCCTGCTCCACCGTCATCTTTGGCGGGCGCAGGCCGATCCGCCCACTGACGCGGTACACATGCGTGTCGACCGGGAAAGCGGGCTTGGCGAGCGAGAACTGGAGCACAATGGAGGCTGTCTTTGGCCCAACACCCTTAAAGCGGCTGAGCCAGGCGAAGGCTTCTTCTGCGGAGAGATCGAACAGGAAGTTCAGATCCAGGCCGCCGCGCTCTTCGGTGATCTGCTGCAAAACGGCCTGAATGCGCGCGCCTTTCTGGTTTGCGAGCCCCGCCGGGCGGATTGCATCGATTACCTCGTTCAGCGGGGCATCACGCACTTGCTCCCATGTGGCGTAGCGGTCGCGAAGGTTCGCATAGGCTACGTCGCGGTTGCGGTCGTTGGTAT
>JAEZBH010000263.1 GCA_023427285.1 Pseudomonadota bacterium | reverse complement strand
CTGCACCCCCTGACCTTATAGGGTCTAGCCCTGAATAAACCGTCGAGCCTGCCGGACATCCGAGACACACCAAAAGTTTGATCAGGCACGGCCCTTTTGAAAACAAAGGGGGGATTGCAAAGGGGGTTGTAGACCCCCTTTGCGAAGAAAGACTTAGGAGACCCCGAGCTGGCCCGCCAGATGCTCCAGCGTTGCGATGCGGCGGTAGAGCGTCATGTCCGCCACCTGCTCCATATGGAAGAAGCGGCGCATGGCGGGGAAGTCGAGGTCAATGACGCGGCCCAGATAAGCGGGGTCCATATACCCTGTGGGGTTGAGCGCGGGGCGGCCCTTGATCGCCTGTTTCATGCCAGCCGTAGCGGCGCAGCCAGGGCGGGCGATAGAGGCTCACCGCTTCCGACAGGCGGTGGCTCAGGCTGGCGGGCTCAAGGAAGCTGTGGCCATAGGCGGACATGTAGCCGGCAAGGCGCGGGTGGATGGCGGCAAGCAACAGGCTCTGGAAGACGCCGTGATTGCGGTCGGAAACCGGAATGCCGATGGTGTGCCTGACCATGTTGTATTCGAAGAACGGCATGAAATAGCTGCCGAACCGGCCAACCAGACTGATCTCCCGCCCGAAGAAGGCCGGGCAGCGGAACAGCGGGTAGGCGCTCTCCACCTCGGCGCGGCTGAGGTTACCGTCGCCGCTGCTCAGCGCCTCGCGCAGCTTGTCGTCCATCGCGTCGAAGTAGGCGACCTCGTCGAACTCCTCCGTACAGTCCCTGGGGTCGAAGCCGGAGTAGAAGGCATAGAGAATGTCGCGGCTCTGGAAGGGCTGGTCGCGCAAGTAGAAGTAGTTGCGGAAAATCTCCCCCGCCGCGCCCGAGACCGCAAGCTGCCCGCCTCTGGCCCGGTTGTGGCGCGCCGCTGAATTGCCGCCGTTGTCGAACAGGCCGCCATCGATGGGCACGCCGTCCATCTCGTGGAAATTGTGCCGCACGACCTCGGCGAACTGGTCGGGGTCCACACGGGCGTAAGCCGCCTTGTTGAACACCTCCAGCTCGAAACCCTCTGCCTTGGCGATGCGGGTCGCAACCGACACGTCCTCATCCCCCGGCGTGCCGTAAACATAAACGTGGGGCTTCACCCCCGCATCCAGCAGCAGGGCAAGCACGAGACGGCTGTCGAACCCGCCCGAGAGCGGACACTGGATATTGTCGCCGAAAATCTTGAGGGGGGCGACGAACAGATCGCGCAGCCGGTTCGCCTGCTGCTTGACGTCAGCGCATGCCGGATCAAAGCGCGCGTCCAGCCCCTTGGTGACGGCGTGAATCAGCACCGCCTCCCCCAGCTCCAGCTGCTCGCAAGCCGACAGTTTGCTGACTTCCCTCAGCACCGTTGATTCGCCCAGCGGCGTTGCGTTGAAGGCGAATTCGTAAACGCCCTGAGGGTCGAAGCTGACGCGCGGCAGGGATTGCGCCGCCGCAAGGAAGGAGGTCGTCACCACCTCGTATTCGGGCGTCGCATAGATATGGAACGCGCCGAAGTAATCGTTCAGCACGTAAAGGTTTCCGGCTTTGCTCGCCAGCAGCGCGAAATGGCCGGTGACCCGCTCCCACTGGTTGAACGGCAGGGTCAGGTCGCCCAGCAGGCGCAAAAGCGCCGCCTCGCTCGCCTCGCCGTCGTAAAGCAGCGTGCCCGCCACAGCCAGAAAGTCGTCTCCGTGCTGCACGAAGGTGACCGCCGGGCCGGGGTGAATGTGCGCCGCCACAAGGCCGGTGTGGGTTGGCGTTGCGATCCGGCGCAAGGCACCGAATCCATGGGCCGCGAACTGGCGCTCAGCCGTCGCCAGCCTGGCCTCAGCCTCCTCGTCCCTCCGGCAAACGAACCAGCCGCCCATAACCCCTGCATCCCCCGATTCAAAAGTCGCACCCGCCGCAACGGCCACGCTTTTGTTCATATAGACAACGATCTTATAGAGGGAACGTCACCAACTGCCTACTGCGTCCGGTCCAACGCAGCGGGTTGCCATTTCGCCGCACAGACCCACCTTCAACGCGCCCCGCCATCACGATCCATTGCAACTCTTGGCGCGTGCGGCTACGTCCCTCTGATGACCTCCGACGAAAACGAACCTAAAATCTTCATCTCCCGCAGCACCAAGCCGTCCGCTGTACGCGGTCGCCCCTGGGTGTTCTCCAACCAGATCCAGTTCACGGCAGACGTGCGCAACATCGCGCCAGGCACCGTGGTGCGACTGGCCGAACCCGATGGCCGCCTGCTGGGCCTGTACCATTTCAACCCGCATTCGCTGATTGCAGCGCGCCTGCTCACCCGCAACCACAGCCGCAGCATCGACTTCCGCTACTTCAAGGAGCGGATCGAGAAGGCTCTGGCACTGCGCGAGCGCCTGTTCGACCGTCCGTTCTACCGGCTGGTGCATGGCGAGGGCGATTTCCTGCCCGGCCTCATCATCGACCGCTATGGCGATTCGGTTGTGATTCAGCCGAACACCGCAGGCATGGACGCCTGCAAGGATCTCATCATCGAGGCGGTGCAGTCCGTTCTGAAGCCCAAGACCATCGCTCTGGTCTCGACCGGCCCGGCCCGCGTGCTGGAAGGCCTTGAGCCGCTGAGCGAAGTGCCGGTGGGCACGATCGATGGTCCGGTACAGCTGGAAGAAAACGGCCTCACCTACTTCGGCGACCTGACCGGCGGCCAGAAGACCGGCTGGTTCTTCGATCACCGTCTGAACCGCGCGTTCGTCTCCAACCTTTCCAAAGGCCAGGACGTGCTCGACCTCTACACCTACGCCGGTGCCTTTGCGCTGGCGGCGGCCAAGGGCGGCGCAAACAGCGTGACGGCGGTTGATCGCTCCGAATCGGCGCTGGCACTGGCAGCCAAGGCCGCCGAGGCCAACGGCCTTGCCGATCGCGTGACCACGCAGGCAGCCGAAGTGTTCGACTATCTGGGCAAGGACACCCGCCACTACGGCGTGGTGGTGGCCGATCCGCCAGCCTTCGCCAAGACGCGCAAGGACGTTCCCGCCGCCATGAAGGGCTACGAGAAGCTGGCACGCCTCGCCGTGCAGCGCGTCGCCCCGGATGGCCTGCTGTGCATCGCCTCGTGCAGCCATCACATCACGCCGGAATCGTTCCAGGACGCCACCAGCGCGGGCATCCGCACCGGCGGGCGCGCGGCACGGCTGATCCACTCGGCTGCCGCCGGTCCGGACCACCCGGTCCACCCGCTGCTGCCGCAGACCGCGTATCTCAAGTTCCTCGTCTACGCGCTGGACTGAGTTA
>JAEZBH010000235.1 GCA_023427285.1 Pseudomonadota bacterium | reverse complement strand
AGGAAGTCGGAGCCGACCGATTCCGCCAGCGGACGCACGCGGCGCTCCAGAGCCTCGCCCTGATAGCTGAAGGCCAGCTCTGCGCCTTGATCGGCCAAAGCCTTCGAAATGCCCCAGGCCAGGGAACGATCATTGGCTACGCCCATGATCAGGCCACGCTTACCTGCCATCAGACCTGTCATTTTACTTTATCTCCGTGTCTCTGTTCCGGATGCTGGCCCGTCAATGGCATGGCGGGCAAGCGCCGGTCAACTCACCGTTTCTGCCAACCGCAGACGTTCAAGTCGAAGGGCTGCGTTCAATTGGGCACCAAGGACCAGTCCGATCCCTAAAACATAAAAGAACAACAAAGTGATAATGATCCCGGCAAGGCTGCCGTAGGTGAGGCTGTACGAGCCCAGCACGGCCAGGGCAACCGGCAATAATTGGGCGGATATCATCCACACGACGGCGGTGAGCAGCGCGCCGGGCCAGTGCCGCACCGGCAGTATCTCTCTGGGCGTGAGCGCGCGCAAAAGGCCGTAAAGGCCAAGCACGAGGATGAAGGGCGCAACGCCGGTGCCGACGATCTGGATGAAGTCGGTAATGCTTTTGAGCCGCGGCAGGTAGGTTTCCAGCACCGTTTGGACGGTGTTCAGGATGAACTGGACAATCAGGAACGCAAACAGGATCAGAGCGGAGGCGAGCACCAGCAGCGTTGATTGCAGGCGCTGGAACCACAGGGACCGCGTGGAACTTTGATCGTAGGCGACAAGCACGATCACCCGCACCGTCTCGATGAAGTTTGCAGCGGTCCAGATTGTGATGACAGCGCCGAAGGTGAGCAGTTCGCGTTTGGTCGTCTCTGCCAGAACCTGATTGATGGGGCCGACCAGCACCTCGGCCACCTGCGGGGGAATGGAGTTTATGAGGGTCTGAACGGCTTCCAGCCCCTCTTGCGTGCGCCCGAAAAGACCGGCCAGGCTGACGCAGAAGATGAAGAACGGAAACAGCGCCAGCAGCGACATGTAGGCCAGATTGCCTGCAAGAATGCCGCCGTTGTCGTCAAAGAAGCCTTTGACGGTCTGGCTGGCGACGCGTCCAACCTGGGTATCAAGAAGGTTGGCCTGCAGGCTACGCAATCGTTTCATAAGTCGCTGTATGCAAAAAGAAGGATTTAGAGCTGGCGACCTCCACCGGCTGGTCGCAAACAGCTCTAAATCCTTTGTTGTTTATGCTTTCCTGGCCGCAAGGCATGGGCCTTGCCTGAAAGTCGCTTTAAGACAGGCCCCAGGATTTGCGCGGATTGCGCTTTTTCCCGGCAGACCATGTCTCTGCAAAACGCTTCAGCTCATCATCAGGGTCACTGACGTCGACCATCATCCGGACCAGCTGGTCGCCGCGGGTGCCGTCCTTGCGGGTAAAGCCCTTGCCGCGCAGGCGCAGCATTTTGCCGGACGTGGAGCCTGCGGGCACGCTGAGCATCACCGCGCCATCAACAGTTGGCACCTTGACCTTTGCGCCCAGAACGGCCTCGTCGAGTCGAAGCGGCATGTCGAGCAGAACGTTGTCGCCATCCCGCTTGAACCACTGATGCGGCATGACATGAAGGGTGATGATGGCATCGCCCGCGCCGCCGGGGCCGGGGTCGCCCTGACCCGCGAGGCGGATCTGCTGGCCTTCCTCAAAGCCTGCCGGCAGCTTGACCTCAAGGGTTTTGCCGGTGCGCAGGGTCACGCGCTGGGGGTCCAGCCGGGCGGCTTCCTCGAAGGGAATATCGAGGCGGTATTCGTAGTTGCGGCCCTTCGGGCGGGGCGCTGCGCGTTCTTCGCCGCCAAAGCCGCCGAACGGACTGCCGCCGCGCCGACGCGAGCCGCTGCTGAAGAACTGGGCGAATATATCGGCAGCATCGCCGTCAAAGCTGAACGCGCCGCCGCCGCCATAGCCGCCCGAGCGCCCGCCCGAGCCGCCCTGGGTTTGCCATGTGCCCTCAAACGGCGATCGCGGCGCGCCGTCCGGGCCGATTTCGCCGCGATCGAACTTGGCGCGTTTGTCGGCATCGCCAAGAATGGAGTAGGCCGCCGAAACTTCCTTGAAACGCTCAGCCGCCTTCGGATTGTCAGCATTCCGGTCGGGGTGGAGTTCCTTTGCAAGTTTACGATAGGCTTTCTTGATCTCGGCATCGCTGCTGCCACGCGCCACCCCGAGCACGCTGTACGGATCTTTCGCCACCGCTGCTTTCCTTTGTTTTCGTCCTTATGTTGCAATTCTGCAACGTATCGCTTTCAAGGTAAGCATGAGCGGGGCTGTTGTGAAGGGTGCCATGCGTCTTTTCCCAAATAGTCACAGCACTTAGGCCAATAATCCGGCCTTCAAACCCTGCGCACCGGTTGGAGCGACTTTCGAGCAAAGCGCACGCTTTGCGTTTAAGAAAGCGCGACCAACAAAGGGCTTAGAGCGGGCGACCTGCTGCAAACTGGTCGCAAACAGCTCTAAGGGGTGCGCGGCACAACAGCTCTGCACAGGCGGCCTTCTGCCTGTTAGCTGATTACCCGCCAGCTTCCATCCGACTGTTTGCAGGCCGTACCCGAATTTGAAGAGGTGCGGCCTGAGTTCAATGTGACGGACGTGTTGAAGTTGCGGCAGGTCTCGCCATCAGCCCTAGTATAGGCGGCGCTGGTGGGCGTGATCGAGCCGCGATTGCCGCTTTCCGAATTGCTCCAGTTATACGCCTGGCCAATGTTGCCGGAGTCGAGGGCGCGCTGGGTCGTGGTGCTCAGTTCGTCCCGGTCTGTGTTGTTGAGGCTCTTGCCGATCTCGCTGCCAAGGTAGCCGCCGGCAACAGCGCCAACAATCGTGCCGATCGTTCCGCCTGTGCCGCCCCCGCCAATGGCGCGGCCCGCCACTGCGCCGACCGCGGCCCCGCCGATGGTTCCGATTTGCTGCCGATCAGCATTTTCGCAACTTGCCAGGGCAAGGGGCAGACACACTACAAGGAGAATCCTTTTCATCGCCGTTGCTCCCTCTACACTCTAGGGGGTAAACGCCCGATAGTGAAAATGGGATCAGAATAGGATGCGTCATGGCTGAAACTCCACATGCCGAACCCTTCGAGATTTTCCGGTCGTGGTTTGCCGAGGCGCAGGAGAAGGAACTGAACGATCCCAACGCCGTGGCGGTTGCAACGGCGGACGCGCAGGGCCGACCTTCCGTGCGCATGGTGCTCATGAAGTCATGGGATGAGGCGGGCTTCGTTTTTTACACCAACCTTGAAAGCCGCAAGGGTCGGGAGCTGGCTGAAAATCCGAACGTCTCGCTGCTGTTCCACTGGAAGTCGCTGCGGCGTCAGGTGCGCATCGAGGGCAAGGCGGAGCCAGTCTCCGATGCCGAGGCCGACGCCTACTTCGCGTCCCGGCCAAGAGATTCGCAGATCGGGGCGTGGGCGTCGGACCAGTCCCGGCCGCTGGATGGCCGGGCAACGTTCCTCGGGCGCATCGCCAAGGAAGCGGCGCGCTTCGGTCTTGGCGCGGTGCCGCGCCCGCCGCACTGGTCGGGGTTTCGGGTGGTGCCCGAGCGGATCGAGTTCTGGGAGGATCGCTCCTTCCGCCTGCACGAGCGACGCTTCTTCGTGAAGACGCCCTCCGGGTGGAGCTGGACGTATCTGTTCCCCTAAGCATAGCCGGGGGGATTGGTTTTCATGAGCGAGCAGAGCGCACTGAAGCGGCGCGCCGCCATTGCGTCGGTCAGCATAGCAATTGTGCTGACCGTCGCCAAAACCGTGGCGGCCGTGCGGACGGACTCGGTTTCCATGCTGGGGTCGCTGGCAGATTCCGCGCTGGATCTGTTCGCCTCGCTCATCACGCTGATGGCGGTGCGTATCGCCATGATCCCGGCGGACGACGACCACCGTTTCGGTCACGGCAAGGCTGAGGCCATTGCCGCGCTTGTGCAAACCGGGCTCATTCTGGTCTCGGCCTTGGGGATCGGCTGGCGGGCGGTGATGCGGCTTCTTGAGCCGGCTCCGGTCGAGCAGCCGATGATGGGCGTGGGCGTCTCGATCTTTGCGATCGTGGCGACACTGACCCTCGTGCTCTACCAGCGTTCCGTGGTGCGGCGGACCCGCTCCATCGCCATCAGCACGGACATGCTGCACTATCAGACCGATCTGCTGCTCAACCTCTCTGTCATCGTGGCGCTGGGGCTGGAGAGCGGGCTGAGGCTGATGGGGGCGGATTC
>JAEZBH010000208.1 GCA_023427285.1 Pseudomonadota bacterium | reverse complement strand
CGGTTAAACCTGAAAACGTACGAGCGGGGCACCGAGGAGACGTTTTTGTTCGATGAGATCGCGGATAATTTGGTGATGCGTGAGCTCAAGGCGCGCGGGTACACTACCGTTGTCTTTGATGGCGCGGCAGCCGGCTACCCCACCAAGACCGAAATGATCGCGGATTACCACATCCTGTATGATCCGAAAGACAGCCAGAGCCAGGGGCTGTCTGTGGATGATTACGCCATCATGCTGCTGGATCAGACCATGTTCCGGGTGTTTCAAAACACCTACAAGGCAAATGACAGCTCCGCGGATATGTATCGCGGCATGGTCTTGCTGACGCTTTCCGAAATTACCGAGCTCGATCACATTTCGTCACCCAAGTTTGTTTACGCCCATATCTTGTCGCCGCACCCGCCCTTTATCTTTGACGAGTTCGGCCTGCCAGGTGATTTCAGGAATAAATACAACTGGTATTATTACCTCGATCAACATAAATTTATCACCCGGCAGATACAGGCCGTGCTCGAAAAGATTCTTGAGCAGTCCGACCCGGCCAATCCGTCGGTAATCATCCTGCAGTCCGATCATGGGGCGCGCAACCACGTCTCCGCTGATCCCTATGGGGTGAACCTTCCCGATTATTCGAAGGAACTGGAGTACATGATTTTAAACGCGCTGTACCTGCCTGGGTATGATACTACTCAGCTCACCGATGATCTGAACCCCCTCTACACCTTCGAGATTGTGCTGAATCACTATTTTCAGGCTGGGGTTTCTGTAGAAGTGCAGCGGGAATAGCGTTCCTTGACGTGCAATGGCTGTACGATATAATGGCAAAGCGACTGCGACTCCCCCTCATGCCATGAAAGGTAAAAATGAACTGGCTTGTGAAATATAAATTCTACCTGCTGCCGTGGGTTGTACTGCTGGTGTACCTGCTTGCAGCAGACCCACTCTATTCCGCGCTGTTCGTAAAAAATGGCATGCCTGCCTACGAACAGGCGGAAGCATTTGAGGCAGCCGGTAAAATTCAGTTTTCCGCGCAGGACCTGATTGATCTCAATACCGGTGAGGAGGATTTATATGAGCTCATCGGTTGGGCCTTTATGCCAGAGATCACCGATCTGAAAAATATCGAAACGCAGATCGTGTTGCGATCGGTGAATGATAATTTGGTTTTCGACCGGGTCATTTGGCGGAATGAAAAGCTGAACGAGGAAATGCCGGAATTCAAGATAGACCTTACCGAGGCAGGTTTCCGTGTAAATATTTCGATGTATGCCCTCGAAATTGACAATTACCAGATTGCCATTCTGATAACCGATAAGACCACTGGCGAACAATATTTCCAGCTGACCGGTTCGTATATCGAACGCACGCCAAACCGCCTGCGTTTTATTAAGTAGGCGTGGATGATCCCATGCCGCTCAAAGATGACCCCATACTCCATTTACGATAAACTGCTCATGATAGAAAACAAACACGCGAAGAAATACCAAAGCAAGTGGCTGATCAGTATCTTGCTTTCCATCCTCGGCGCTGCCTATCCGGTAATCTTCCTGTACAGCCACAATGTTCAAATCGTTAAGGTCAGCAGCATTCTTGTACCGCTTCTGGCAGCGATTCTGATCGCGCTGGTTCTGTATGGGCTGTTTCTGCTGGTTTTCCGCAAAGCATATGTCGCGGGGCTTTCGGCTCTGGTATTTATTTTCTTCCTGCAAACCTATGGCTTTGTGTATGACAAGCTGGTCACACTCGACCTGCTGCCCATAAAGCATTATAAGCTGCTGCCCGTGTTTATTTTCCTGGCGGTTTATGGGGCGGCCCTGCTCTCGAAATTGAAACCACCGATCACCAGGCAGTTGACCATCCTGCTTGCGACAGTTTTGGCTGGCCTAAGCCTGTTCAATATTGCCGGGGCTGTACCCGTGGAGATTCAAAAGGCACAGGCGGCTGCCGCAGCCAGGCAGGCTGCGCATACAGCTTCGCAGTCTGTGCAGGGGCTTCCGGATATTTACTTTATCATTCTCGACGAGTATGCAGGCTTCGACGCATTGAGCCAGTATTGGAAGTACGATGGCTATCAGGAATTTGCTTCTTTTCTTGAGGAGAAGGGCTTTTTTGTGGCGGATCACAGCCGCAGCCTTACGTACGACACCCTGATGGAGACTGCCAGCCGGCTGAACCTAAAAACCTATGCGTACGGCGTTGGCGCGGATACCCTGTTCCACGATATTTCTGATAACCTGGTCATGCGGGAGATGAAGGCGCGCGGCTATACCACGGTCGTTTTTGATGGTGCAGCCACGGCTTACCCCACCAAAACAGAGATTATTGCGGACTACAACATCATGTATGATCCTGGGGACAGCGAGCAGGCCCTCCGCGTAGATGATTTTGCCATCATGCTGATGGACCAGTCAATGTTCCGGGTGTTCGCAAATTCTTATAAGTCGAATGACGAGACCACAGCCGTGTACCGAGGGATGATCCTGCTGACGCTCTCCGAAATAACCGAGCTCGATTATATTCCATCGCCTAAGTTTGTTTATGCCCACATCTTATCGCCGCACAACCCCTTTATGTTTGATGCGAACGGGCGCCTAACAAACACCAAGAACCACCAGAACTGGAACTTTTATCTCGACCAGCACAAATATATTACCAACCAGATCAGCCAGGTCATTGAAAAAATTCTGGAGCAGTCGGATCCTTCGCGCCCGCCAATTATTATTCTCCAGTCTGATCACGGCGCGCGCAATCGGGATACGGGGTATCCGGGCGCAGTGTATCTTGAAAACTACCCCGAGGATTTGCGGTATTCGATCGTGAACGCTTTGTATCTGCCAGGCTACGATTATTCACAGCTCACCGAGGATATGAGCCCGATCCACACCTTTGAGATCATCCTCAACCATTACATGCAGGCCGAGATGTCGGTAGAAAAGTAAACTTAGGCGCCTGCTATTGGGCGAATTCGTGCAGGATGATCACGCCTTGCGTTCCGCCCGCGGGCGCAGGCAGAACTTCTAACCGGGCGCCTACCGCTGCCAGCATGGCGCTGTGAATACCCAGCCCACTGTGTGCTCCTCCAGTGGGCCGCCCACTGTGTGCTCCTCCAGTGGGCCGCCCACTGTGGGCTGCTGCGGGATCAGGCCGGAAGCCGCTGCCGTTATCAACAATCTCCAGCCGGAGCGGGCCGCTTATGCTCATGAGGATGGTCAGGCATACTTCCTGTTCGCCATCTACCGCGGCGTGGGTAGCAGCGTTACGAACCAGCTCGCGTGCAGCGAAGAACAGCACTTCGTTGACAAACAGCGGCAGGCTGCGCGCGTGCGTGGCAGCCTCCGGTTGGATTTCCCAGCTCACTTCTTTAAAGTCCGAGGAGAAATCGCGCTCGATCATCGAACGCAAGGCGGCCGCCAGGCCCTCTTGGGCCAGCCGGTGCGGCACGGCCAGGGGCAGATCGCGCATCAACCCGGCAATACGGTGGTGGGCAGCCGCCAGAATTTCTTTTGCCTGCTGCACCTCATCGCCAGGCTCTGCCCCAGAGAGAAACAGCAGGGCGGTGTGGAGCTGCGGCAGCACTTCGTCGTGCAGCACGCGCCGCCCCTGGC
>JAEZBH010000134.1 GCA_023427285.1 Pseudomonadota bacterium | reverse complement strand
ATTTCAATGTCGTCCTGGTGGGCGGCGATGCAGATGTGGGTGGTGCGGGCCAGCGCTTCTTCGGCGGGCAGGCCGTCAGGCACGTAGATTTCCGCGGTGCTGCTGAGGAATTTCATTGCTTCTCCTGCTTTTGTTTTTTTTGCCAAATTATTCGGGGTACATTTGGCACTGCCAAATGTACCCCGAATAATATTATTTTGCAATCACCGGCAGGCTTGCCGCCGCGATCGATTGGCCGACCCTGCGGCTCCGTTCATCGGGGAGCTGGAGGTTGATCCGCGCTGCCAGCTCGGGAAACTCGGCGCGCAGCACCCTGTTGGCCCCTTCTAGCAGCAGGTCGCCGCCGCTGCCCGATGTGCAGCGCCCCAAAATCAGCACGTGCCTGATCTCGTAGAATTCAGCGTAGTGGGGCAGGGCGTAGCCCAGGAAGATGCCCATGCTCTCCCAAATTTTGCGAGCGCCTTCGTGACCGGCTTCCAGCTTCTCCTGCACGAATTTAAGCTTCTCCGCGTCGGTGACGCCTTCGGGAATCGCGATGCCCGCTTTTGGAGCGAGCCGGAAGACGCACTGCTGTGAAAAGTACAGCGCCCCACAGCCCAGGTCGCCGGACCACTCGTCTACGGGGGCGGTGGGGCTGTAATCGACCGGAGCAAAGGCCAGCTCGCTCAGCCAGCCGGGTACGTGCCCGTCAAGGTCGACGTAGCCCGCGGCCTGGCTGGAGCCCAGCGCGATGCCGAGGATGCCGTTGTCGTCCAGCGACATGGAACCGGCCAGGGCCGTTACGTCGCCGTCGTTGATCACCTCCAGCGGCACGCCGAACGCTGCCTGGAGACGCTGGAACATGCTGTGGATTTCGTCGAAGCGCTCTTGGGGCACGCCGCGGAACAGAGACGCGATCATAGGGCGGTTGTCGATATAGATCCCCGCCGAGCTTCCGCCGATGGCATCCACACGCGGCATTTTGGCGGCTGCTGTGCGCAGCGCGGTGAGGATTTCATTGTAGTGGTAGCTGGGGTCGCTGTTTTTGCGCGGCTCCCAGACCACTTCTTCGGAGAATACGGCTTCGCCATCGATCACGGCGCTGACCTTGCGGTCCGAAGCGCCCAGGTCGAAGCCGATCCGGCAGCCGTCCAGGTGGCGGCCCAGCGGCCTGCCGCTTTCGAAGGCGGATGGAACGGCCTCTGGCGTGCAGGCGATCACCTCAAACGGCTCTTCGTAAACCTGCTCACCCATGAAGTGGTAGTCGAATGCCCGCGCGCCGCCGGGGGAATACACCTGTTGGATGTACGCCCCGACGCTGGCAGGGCCGCCTATGTAGACTTTATACCCGCCCCGCGCCCACAGCAGGAACTTGACCAGCCGCTCCACATACAGCAGATTGGCCCCTGCCTGTGGGTGATCCTCTGGGAAAACGACCGTCTCGTAGCGCGACAGCTTACCGCCCTCGCGCTCCAGCCCAATCACCAGTGGGACCCCGGTGCCAGCGACGGCCCGCCGGAAAGCGCGGTTGAAGAGCACCGCCGGGCGGAAGGTTTCTTCCAGCGGCGGAACGAAGCGCGGTTTCTCATCAAAAAAGGCATCCACGATGCGCCTCCGTGGGTTAGTGGCCTTGCTCTGCCAGCGCGACGGCTTCTTCGAAGATCATGAAGCCTTCGTCGATTTCGGCTTTGGTAACGCACAGCGGCGGCGAGAAGCGGATGGTGCTCTTGCCGCAGCCCAGCAGCAGCACGCCGCGCTCGAAGGCCAGGTCGACCACACGGTCGCGCAGGTGATCGTCGTAATGGCGGGGGTTGGCCGGATCGACGAATTCGACGCCCAGCATCAGGCCGATGCCGCGCACAGTTCCAATGCTCGGGTGGCGAGCAGCGATCTCATTGAGGCAGTTCTGGGCATACGCACCCACTGTGGTGGCGTTTTCCATAAATCCGTTCTCGATTAGATCAATGGTGGCCAGGGCCGCGGCGCAGGCGATGGGGTTGCCCCCGTAGGTGTTGCCGTGCGAGCCGCGCGGCCAATCCATCACGCTCTTGCGGGCGATCATGGCGCCCAGCGGCACGCCCGAGGCAATACCTTTCGCCACGCAGACGATATCCGGTTCCGCGCCGAAGTTTTCGATGGCCCACCACTTGCCCGTGCGGCCCATGCCCGACTGCACTTCGTCGGCGATTAGCAGGATACCGTGCTTGTCGCACAGTTTGCGCAGGGCAGGGAAGAAGCCTGGCGCGGGAACGATATATCCACCCTCGCCCTGGATGGGTTCGACCAGGATGCCCGCTACGTCATCGGCGGGGAGAATCTTGCCGAGAATTTCATCTTCCATATACCGCACCACAGCCTCGCCGTAATCTTCACCGGGCATGCTGGTGAGGATCTGGTGATGCGGATTGGGGTAAGGAGCGTGTACTACGCCGCTCATCAGCGGGAAGAAGCCCTTGTGATAGTGCGGCTTGCTGGCGGTAAACGTCACCGCGCCCATGGTGCGGCCATGGAAGCCGCCCAAGAAACCGATGAATTCCGTGCGCTCGGTGTGGTAGCGGGCCAGCTTAATCGCCGCTTCCACGCTCTCAGTGCCCGAGTTGGTCATAAAACAGCATGCTTTTTCCTGGAACGGCGCGATGCGTTCCAACTCTTCGCCCAGGCGCACCCAATTTTCATGGTAGAAATCGGACGAAATGTGGATAAACTTCTCCACCTGATCTTGAATGGCTTTGACCACCTTGGGGTGGCTGTGGCCGGTCGAAACCACCGCGATGCCCGCGGCAAAATCCAGGAAACGGTTGCCGTCCACGTCCCATACTTCGCAGCCGCGGCCGTAATCCATCACAAACGGGTACCCGCGCGGGTACGATGGCGAAATTACGGCTTCGTCGCGCTCGATGAGACTTTTGGCCTTCGGTCCTGGAACATTGAGGGTGCGCATACAAAACTCCTGAGTGTGAGAAAGAACATTGATGAGGGCCCACGTGGGTGGGTAACGGTATTACCGGTAAACTTCGAGACAAAAAATTCCCGGCGGTCTGCTTTTGCAGGCGATCTGGCCGGGAATTCCTCGATCTAGGGATTGCGGGGGGCTGGCTCAAAAACAGCAGGCTGCCCGCCACGCGGTCGGCGCGCCTGGCGCGCCCGCCGCTTACGGTTCCAATAGTTCGGCCAGAGCAACCGCCCCCAACAAACCCGCGTCATCTCCCAGCTCGGCGGTGGTGATTACCAAACCGTGCAGGTATTCGGGAGAAATGACGCGCTCAGCAATGCCAGCCCGCAGCGGTTCCAT
>JAEZBH010000061.1 GCA_023427285.1 Pseudomonadota bacterium | reverse complement strand
AGCCGGAGGCAAGCGGCGACCACCAGTCGCGCACATTGATCGCCAAGATCTGCCCCAGCACATCGTGGAAAGGCGCGCGCCATGCCGCACTGCCGGCAGTTTGCGGATTGAGGCTCGGCTGGCACATCAAGGCGAGGCAAACGGCCAGCAACTCTCCTTTTTGATCTGCCGACAGTGCCCGGAAAGCAACGAACCGCGCCCCAAGATCGCTTTCGTCAAGCCAGGCGGTCTCGAGCTTTGACATTCTGTCCTGCAGGCCGTGGGAGGCTTGCGTGTCCGGTTGACGGTCCGGGTCGATGCCGGCCTCAGCGTGCAGCTCAAATCCGAATTCGCTCCTGAGGGACAGGCCGATCGCCAGCAATTGACTGGCGAGCAAGAACACCACGGCGTCATAAGCCAGATCCGGCGCGCGGCTGAGGGCGGCGGCCAAGACCTGCCCGCGTTGCACGGCCAGATCCTGCAGCAGGGCCGACGAGAATGGCTTGCCCCCCGGGGCCGTCCCGCCTGCGGGCAGCGGTGTCGCAGCGGAGACTTGATCGGTGTTTTCGTGCCCGACGCCCTCAACGGCGTGCGTGGGGTTGGACAGGGCTGGCGCACTGGCGGGTTTCACTGGTCTGTAAAGATCTTCCCAGACCTGGGACTGACCCTCAGCATTGACATACAAGAACGCAATCGCATCCGACGCAACCTCTGGCGGATAGAAGGACTGGCCCGCCTGCAACGCCGCGATTTTCTGCTCGATCTGTTCGTACGCTTCGGCTTCCTCATCGCTCAGGTCTTCCTGTGCCTGCAGGGCCTCAAGCTCGGCTTTCAAAGTGGCCAGCTGCTCGGCCGCCTCGTCTGACAAGGGACGTTGCATCGGCTCGATCTGGCGCAACCCTTCGCGCTCCTGCCAGGTCGGGCCCTCGGGGCGCTGGAGCAGCGGGCGCACTTCGCCGTACTGACCGGCCTCGACCAGCGCCCTGGCTTCGGCCTGCAGCTTTTGCTCGGCCAGGGTTTCCAGCACGGGAACGGAGTGCCAGAGGTCCGCTTCATCAAACAAGGTTTCCTCAATCACCCCGCCGCTGGTCCGATAAGCGTCCCGGCCCACATAAACAGCAAGGCGATGGTCACCCTTGACGCCCCGGGCCCGCAAGAACCGGCGGATTTCATTCGGCTCCAATTGCCAGGGATAGGCCCGTCCGCGCTCATAGGCTTGCCACTGGGCGTCGTGATCCGGGGTGCACGCTAAAGCTTGAACCTGTTCCAAGCGCAGCTGGCGCTCCCGGTAGGCCTGGGCAATGTCCGGGTGCAGCTCGGCCAGGCGCAACCGCTGTTGGACCGTCCGGATCGGGACGCCGAACCGCGCCGCGATGTCGACCACATTGAGCCCCTCGTGCATCAGCGCGCGGAAGGCCTCGGCTTCGTCCAGCGGGTGCATTGCCTCGCGCAAGACGTTTTCCGAAAGCGCCTCGGCCAGCGCGGCGGTTGACTCCCCAACGCGGCACGACACCGGGTCTTTTGCGCCCAGGTGCCCGGCCTTCACCAGCGCGGCCAGGGCCGTGTAGCGTCGGTTGCCGAAGTGAACCACATAATGGCCGATCTTTTTAGGGTGCGGGGCCACGCCCAACGGCTGCAGCAGGCCGTGCGCCAGAATGTTGGCGGCAAGGCTGCGAATATGGCCTGGAAGCGCGGGATCGAGCGGCTTTACAGTCTCGACAACGGCCGCCGTGTCGTCGGTGTCGGCCTCCTCGGGACTGACTTTGCGAATATTGGCTTGCGTCGGGATAAGCTTGTTGAAGGGAATATCCTGGATGATGGCAGTGGTTTGCATTGCTGTTCTCCGAAACGGAAGAAGGGATGGCGAAGCGCCCTTCCTTCCGGAAAGACCGCTTCTGCCCTCTCCTTCCCCCCTCCCCTTTGGCGAGCGTGCCTGAATGGCGGGAGCGTCATCCCGGCAGCGGCGGCATGGCCAGTGCGGTCACATGGCGGACCATCAACACCAGGAGCACGACCAGACACATGCAGCCCTGGACCGTGATCAGTGGGTGCAGACGCGCTGCAAAAGCGGGACCCCAGGCGTGCTCGACCAAAGCGGTCAGCATCCGAAAACCGTTGGTTCCGGCCAGCGGCAACAGGTCGACAGTGGCAGAAAAAATGCAGACCAGCGTCAGCAGCGCAAGCATTTGCCGGAGGGTCGACGCCCTGGCGCTTTCATCGGGCGTGACGCACGGGACCTCCGGCATTGGGCCGAACAGCAGCCGGGCGGACAGGTCCAGCACCAGGCGCGTTGATCGGGCAATCGGCCCTTGGGGCGGACACAAAGCCTGATCGCTCAAGCCGATATCGCCATGAATGAAGATCATCCCGAGCACGCCTACATCCTCGAAATAACGCGGCAGGACAGGAAGTCTGAGGCGGGCCTCGCCCCGCTCGACCTCAAACACGAGGGGGGCATGGGCAGCGCGGCGGACATAACGGCTTATATCCGTCAGGCTTGTGACGGGCGTGCCGTCGATGGACCGGATCAGGTCGCCGGCCTGAAGTCCGGCACTGTCGGCCGGACCGTGGGGGATCACCTCCGGCAAGCGCACCCCGCTGTCCGGAACGCTTGCTCCAAGGCTCAGGCTGAACACCAGGAGGACGGCACACCCGAGACTGGTCAAAGGCCCACTGGCATAGAACAGGGTGCCCGGGTGAGGCTTTGCCTCTCCAAAACCCGCCGCCTCCAGTGCGTCTCCATCCAGAGCGGGATCCTGTGTATCCGCCATTCGGTCCCGCTTTGGCTCGTCCAGATGCGCCAGAGTCGACCTGCGCCAATCTGAAGGACGGGAGGCGAAAAGCGCAACTATCGGGCCGCTGTCACCTGCCCCAGAGCCGGGATCACACAGGCCAGAGGCACGATCAGACACAGCACCACAACAACCGTGATGATCTCGCTGAAAGGGCGGTCCATGGGTGTCTCCCCAAAAGGTCTACGTCACCCCTTATCCTCCCTTCCTCCCCTTGCTTTGGCAGTCCCTCGAGTGGTGCCGTAACCCGCCTCTTTGAGCTTGTGCAGCGCCCCAAACAGCGTAAAGTTTAGGGATTATTTTCTTGAAGAATGCGTCCGTTTCTTGAGCCCGATCAGTGCGGTTTGCGGCCTGCCTTGTTCCTGCATCACGATTGCTGTGAACCCTGGGGCGGCAGGCCTCTTTCAAGCGGAGGTTTTATGACGTCGTCTGCCTCTGGTGCATCCCGAACAAAGGTGCGCCCGTACGCGTCCGATCTGGCGCTGCTGTGTCGCCGCCATCGCAAACCCGTGATGGACTTTATCCGTCGGCACCAGAGTGCCCTTGAGATCGAGGACCTCGCTCAGGATGTCTTCGAGCAACTTGTCAAAAGATCACAGGCCACGGCGATCAACCATCCTCGGGCCTATCTCTATGCAACCGCCAAGCAGCGGATAATGGAAACGGACCGTCAGCACCGTGCTCTGAACCGAGCCCTTGCTGCTCTTGATCCGGCTGATGATGCACAAGCATTTACACCAACGGAGATCCTCGACGCACGGGACAGATTGACCGACGTGTTCCACGCCATCATCCACTTGCCGCAGACGCAGTGTCTGGCGTTTTTGATGGCGCGCTTTGATGATCTGACGGCAAGAGACATTGCCCAGCGCCTGATCCTGCCACGCTCGAGGGTGCAGGAGAAGATCACTGACGCCACCCGGATCTGCCGCATGGCCGAGAGCGACGAATAGCCGAAACGAGGCGGTCCTGCCGGCTTAATCGAACAGTCTGGTGAAGTTGGCGAGCGCCACCAGCGCCATGAGCAGCACAGCCTGGCTACCGATTAGCCAACGGATCAGATCCGCTTTGACATCGGCGATGCTGGCTTTCACCTCCAGCCGCACTTGGCTGAAGCCAGACTCCATCTTGGCCTCGAGCTGGCGCAGATCAGCCTTGGTAGCCAAATCCTCGCGCCCCTGTGCGCTCGCCTCAGCGAATGCCAGAGCAAGGGCTTCGGCCTGCCGGGCTTCGAACCCAGCCGCCTGAAACGATCGGGCAAACTTGAGCGTATCGATCATTGCGGCCATTCCTTGGACCTTTTTGCAAAATAGCATGATCGGGCTAAAAGGGTAAAGGCAAGGCAGGGGCCGGCCGTCAGGACCACGCCGCGCCCTTACCCGCTCAGTGCAGAGCCTGTCTCATCAGCGCCTGGGCCTTGGTTTCCATCGCGATGCGGGCGTCCTGATGCGGTTCGCTGCGGGCCCGTGCCGTGATGCCGCTGACGAAATCAAAAATGCTCTCGGGCGGATGCCCCTCTTCGGCCAGGACGGTCTGGATGATGCGCTGTGACTCGTTCTTACTGAAGCCACGCTTGCGCAGAAAAGTCTCGCGCTCTTCGTCATCTCTTGCCACGACCTGACGCTGGGCCGCCTTGATCCCGGAGACAAAGTTGGCGGTGCCGGAATTGGCGAACCTGGCCAGAGCCGGCGCGGCCTCCTGCGCAAACCGATGGGCCGCAAACTTGCTGTGCCGGATCCTGATGTCCTGAAAATTTTCCGCGCCCCAGATATTTCGGTTCATACACACGGCACGCAGGTAAAAAGTGGCGATGCCCAGCGTCGTGCTGCCTACCTCACTGTTCCACGCATAAAACCCGCGAAAAAAGAGATCGGGCTCACCATTGGGCAGACGTCCTGCCTCAATCGGGTGGGTATCGTCGACCAGAAACACAAAAACGTCGCGGTCGCTGGCGTAGAGGGTTGTCGTATCCCTGGTCACATCGACATAAGGGTTATGGGTCATGCTGGACCAATCGAGCTGGCCTGGCACCTTCCACACCGTCTCCCCGGTGCCATCACCGGCGATTTTCATAATCGCCTCAACCAGTTCATGGTCCCAGATCCGACCATTATCCTGACGCTACGTATCTGTCTCACATTTGTTGGAGATGTCGGTTAGCATCTCCTACGTGGAATAGTCCTGTTACGCTGATGCAAAGTTATTGCC
>JAEZBH010000025.1 GCA_023427285.1 Pseudomonadota bacterium | reverse complement strand
GGCCTATGGCCGCTTCGCCCACGCTGCGGTCACCCCGCTGACCCAGCTCGACGAGCGCAACTGGCTGCTTGAGCTGTTCCACGGCCCGACGCTGGCGTTCAAGGACTTCGCGCTTCAGGTGCTGGGCCTGCTGTTCGAGCGCTTCCTTGCCGAAGAGCAGCAGCACATGACCGTGGTCGGTGCGACCTCAGGCGATACCGGCTCTGCCGCCATTCACGCGCTGGCTGGCCGCGACAACGTTGATATCTTCATGCTGCACCCGGTGGGCCGCGTGTCTGAAGTGCAGCGTCGCCAGATGACCACCGTCATGGCGCACAACGTTCACAACATCGCCATCGAGGGCACGTTCGACGACTGCCAGGCGCTGGTGAAGGCGATGTTCAACGATCAGCCGTTCCGCGACCGGTTCCGGCTGTCGGCGGTGAACTCGATCAACTGGACCCGTCTGCTCGTGCAGGTGGTGTACTACTTCTACGCAGGCGTGCGCCTTGGCGCTCCGGACCGCAAGCTGGTGTTCTCGGTTCCGACCGGCAACTTCGGCGACGTGTTCGCGGGCTACATCGCCAGCCGCATGGGCCTGCCGGTCGAGCAGCTGATAGTCGCCACCAACGTGAACGACATTCTGCACCGCGCGCTGAGCGAAGGCGACTATTCGGTGGGCACGGTTCAGCCGACCTCCTCGCCGTCGATGGACATTCAGGTTTCCTCGAACTTCGAGCGCCTGCTGTTCGACCTGCATGGCCGTGACGGCGCTGCGCTGCGCTCGACCATGGAAGGCTTCGAGGCGAGCCGCCGCATGAACCTGACCGCAGGGCAGCGGGCAGAGGCGGCAAAGCTGTTCACCTCCTTCCGCGCTGATGAGGACGAGACCGCCTACACGCTGCGTCAGGTCTCGACCGACAGCGGGCTCATTCTCGATCCGCACACGGCTGTCGGCGTTGCCGCCGCCTGGGCCAAGGCCCCGGCAGGCGATGCGCCGGTCGTCACCCTCTCGACCGCGCACCCGGCCAAGTTCCGCGATGCCGTCGAGCGCGCCACCGGCCAGCGCCCGGCGCTGCCGCCGCGCGTGCAGGGCGTATTCGATCGGGAAGAGCGTTACGACGTGCTGCCGAACTCCCTCGAGGCGATCGAATCCTTTATCGCTGACCGGATCAAGGGATGACCCTGAACGTATCGACGCTGCCCAACGGGTTGCGTGTTGCCAGTTTGGACATGCCGGGGCTGGAGACAGCCGCGGTGGGCCTCTATGTCGATACGGGAAGCCGGTTCGAGCCTGCGCCTGCGCACGGCGTTGCCCATATGCTGGAGCATATGGTGTTCAAGGGCACGCGCAGGCGCTCTGCCCGGCAGATCGCCGAGGAAATCGAGGCTGTGGGCGGCATTCTCAACGCCTACACCAGCCGCGACCAAACGACGTTCTACGCCCGCATTCTGGCGCAGGACATGGCGCTCGGCATCGATCTGGTCTCGGACCTGATTACCGAGCCCGCGCTCGACGAGCAGGAGATGAACCGCGAGCGCGAGGTCATCCTGCAAGAGCTGAGCCAGGCCCGCGACACGCCCGACGACATCATCTTCGATGACCTTCAGGAAGTGGCGTTTGCCGATCAGCCGCTGGGCCGGTCCATTCTCGGCACGGAAGAGACGATCCAGTCTCTCCAGCCCGCCGACGTGCGCACCTGGCTCGACGATCACTACCGCGCCGGGTCCATGGTGCTGGCCGCTGCCGGTAAGGTCGATCACGATGCCATCGTGAAGCTGGCCGAGGAACGGCTGGGCCGTCTGCCTGCCGGTCGCCGCCCCGAGGGCCTTGCCGCCCGCTATACCGGCGGCGAAGTGCGCGGCAACAAGCCGATCGAGCAGACCCACGAGACGCTGGGCCTGCGCGGCGTCAGCTACGCCGACGACGACTATTACCCGGAACTCATTTTTGCCACGGCGCTGGGCGGGGGCATGTCCTCTCGCCTGTTCCAGGCGGTGCGCGAGGAGCGGGGACTGGCCTATTCCATCTCGTCCTACGCCAGCAACTACGCCGAGACCGGCCTGTTCACCATCTACCTTGCGACCGGTCCGGAGACGGCAGGCGAGGCGGTGGATCTGACGATCGAGACGCTGCTGCACTCCCTCGACGGCATGAGCGAGGAAGAACTTCACCGCGCCCGCGCCCAGCTGAAGGCCAGCGTGTTCATGGGGTTGGAGAGCTGCTCTGGCCTGTCTGAACAGATTGGTCGGCAACTGCTGCTGTTCGACCGGGTTATTCCCACCAATGAAATTATCGAGCGGATCGACGCGACCACCGCCGAGGACGTGCGCCGGGCTGCCCAGCGCATGGTGCAGGCCGGGCCGCTGACGCTGGCAACCGTTGGTCCGTCCAGCGCCGTTCCCGGTCTCGATGCGCTTCAGGCCCGACTGTCATGACGATTGATCCAAAGCTGGAACTGCTGATTACCGAGCCGTGGCCCGTCTTCGAGCTGCTGGACAGCGGCAACGGTCGCAAGCTGGAGCGCTACGGCAAGTATCGCTTCATCCGCCCCGAGCCGCAGGCGCTGTGGCATCCCGCGCTTGGCGACTGGGACGCCGACGCCGAGTTCGTGCCCGGAAACACCGAAGACACCGGCAAGTGGCAGTTCGCCCGAAAGGTGCCGGACGCCTGGCAGCTGTCCCGCTCCGGCATCCGCTTCTGGGGCGCCTGCACGCCGTTTCGGCATCTGGCGTTCTTTCCCGACATGGCCCCGCAGTGGGACTTCATGCGCCAGAAGGTCGAAAGCGCCGCAGCCCAAGGCCAGCAGCCGGAAGTCTTGAACCTGTTCGGCTACACCGGCCTTGCCACCCTCGTCTGTGCGGATGCGGGGGCAAAGGTCACGCACGTTGACGCTTCGAAGAAGGCGATCAGCGCTGCCGTTGAGAACCAGAAACTCTCCGGCATGCAGGACAAGCCGATCCGCTGGCTGGTGGAAGATGCAGGCAAGTTCCTCGCCCGCGAAGTGCGGCGCGGCCGCAAGTATCAGGGCCTCATCCTCGATCCGCCCAAGTACGGGCGCGGCCCCAACGGCGAAGTCTGGAAGCTGTTCGAGCAATTGCCCGAAATGCTGAAGC
>JAEZBH010000553.1 GCA_023427285.1 Pseudomonadota bacterium | reverse complement strand
CCGTTTGCCGGAGCATTTCCCGAACCCGGACCGGTTCGATCCGCGCCGCCCGGCGCCGGCCAACGTGTTTGCAACGATTGCCTTTGGCGGCGGTCGCCACAAGTGCATCGGCAATGCGTTTGCGCTGCTGCAAGTGCGCGCCATTTTCTGCACGCTGCTGCAACGCTACGAGTTCGAGCTGACCGAGCCGCATGACGCTTATCAGGAGGTCATGCCGACGTTGATCCTGCGCCCACAGGGTCCGGCGCGCGCCCGCTACCGTCGCCGCAACCGGAACGCGGAGTCCTGAGCATGAGCGAGGGGAAGCGCTTCCGCATTTTCGTGGATGAGCAGATCTGTCAGGGACACTCGGTCTGTATGGCCGAGGCCCCGGAGATTTTCGAGGTGGACGAGGAAACGGGCATGTATCCCATCGCCCGGCTGCGTGTCGGCACCATTGGCGAGGATCTGCTGGAGAAGGCGCGCACTGCCGAGCGCTATTGCCCCAACCGGGCCATCAGGATCGAGGACCTGTAAGCTTTCAGGCCGCGCAAAACTCAAGAATAAACGGGGAGGAACACGCCATGATCAAGCATCTCTGCCTTATCAAGTACAAGGACCCGGCAGCGGTTGATGCCGCATTGCAGAGCCGTGTGGAGAGCATTTATCAGAATTTCGTTGCGCTGGTGCCGGGCCTGCGCCGCATGGAGGTGGGGCGCGATCTCGGCCTGCTTGAGGGCAATTATGACCTTGGCATTTGCGCGGAGTTTGAGACGGAGGAGGATTTCCGGAGCTATTCCGTGCATCCGGCGCACATGGAGACGCTTTTTCCCGTCCTCGGGCCGGTGATGGAGAGCTGGACCACGCTGCAATTCAAGTTGAAGTAACGCGTTGCGTACTGTGTTGCGTATTGCGTTGGGTGTGGCCTTGCGTGGCAACACCCTGAGCCGCAACCCGGCTCTCTAAATTACCCTATGACGCAATCAAACTGAAAAAGGCTCCCGTTTTTCAACGGGAGCCTTCTTTTTAGCCTCATGACTTGCCTGGAGGGGTTTCAGGCACGCAGTCTGGCCAAAGGTGCAATCAGGCCGGTTTCCAGATGGGGCAGACCGGCATCGCCGAACACGATGTCAACCGGCGCACCGAGGGACAGATTATCTGCCGGACCGATCAGGCGCGTCACCAGCCGGATGCCCGGAGCCTCATCAAACGTGACAAGGGCCGACACATAAGGCTGGAGGGCCTGATAGCCCGGATGCAGGGCGCGATGCACGGTCACCCAGCTGTAAAGCTGGCCGGGGCCGGAAATCTGCACCCACTCGCGGTCGGTGTCGGTTGGATACCATTCGAACTGGCCGTCCGCCCGCTTGGGGAAGCGCAGCTCATGCCGGGCAGCAGCGTCCCAGAAGGGCCGGATCAAAGGGTTATCCAGATCCGGAAGGGGAAATTGGCTCGTCATATGCGCCCCAGAATAAGAGTGGATGCATCGCCACCGGTAAAGCCGCCATAAACGCCGATGCTGGCGTTCTGGACCTGATTGTGCGCTTCGCCCCGCAATTGGCGCACAACTTCCACAACGTGGGAAATGCCCAGCAAATAGGCGTGGCAGAGCAGGCCGCCATGGGTGTTGAACGGCAGGCCGCCCGTGGCGCGGGTGCGCTCGTGAGACAGCGTTCCGCCTTCAACAAAAGCGCCGCCTGCGCCTTTTTCGCAGAAGCCCATGTCCTCAATCTGCATCAGGGCAACAATGGTGAAGGGGTCATAGACCGTCAGAACATCCACGTCCTTGCGGTCGATGCCCGCCATTGCAAAGGCGGGCGGTGCTGAGAACACCTGCGGCGTGCTGGTGAAGCCGCCCTGCTGGCTGAAATAGGTGCCGGCGTTAGAGACGCCTTCGCCAACGCCCAGAACGCTGATGACGGGGTGCCGCAGATCGCGCGCGCGCTCGGGCGTCGTCATCACATAGGCCGCCGCGCCATCTGAAATGAGGCAGAGGTCTTCCATGCGCAGCGGGTCCACGAACATGGGCCGCTCAAGGTATTCCTCAAGCGTCAGTGTTTTCTGGTGCATGACAGCGCCTGGATGGCCGTTGGCGTGCTTGCGGGCGGCGGCGGCAATTTCGCCAAGCTGGCGATGGGTGGTGCCGAATTCGTGCATGTGGCGCTGGGCAACGTGCGCGAAATAGACAGGCTGCGGGTAAAAACCGAAGGGCAATTCCAGATTGGCCTTCATGACTTCGTGCGCGTGGTAGTGGCCCGGCCCGCCTGTGCCCGCCGCCTTCTGCGAGGCCCAGTCAATGCTGAACACGTTGACGATGGTGCGCGCCTTGCCTTCGCGCAGCGCAAGGGCTGCCGTGTAGGGCGCAGTTCCCGCCCACGTCATCGCGCCGCCCATGTCGGAAATCCAGACATCGTGGCTGGTGCCGAAGCGGGCATGATAATCGGCCAGCGTGATCTGGCCGCCCATGCCGCGCTGGAGCATCAGGCCATCCACCTGATCGGGCGTCAGGCCCGCATCGGCAATGGCGTTCTCGATCGCCTCCAGCGCCATTTCCTGCGGGGAGCGGCCAGAGCGGGCGCTCATTGCGGTCTCTCCCACCCCGACGATGGCAACCTGCCCGGAGACGTTCTCGTATGGTACGGTGTACCCCCAGTCCAAACTCATCTGCGCACCTCGAACTTGACGGCCTCGCGGTCCCACGTTGCGGGGCCTACGCCTGCTTCGCGCAGCTTGTATTTTTCAACCTTGTTCGTCGGCGTGTAGGGGAGCTTTTCCCTGATCTCGATGTATCGCGGCACGACGAAATACGGCGCGTTGTCGTTGATGAAGCGGGCAAGGTCCGCCGGTTCAACGTTCTGATCCGGGCGCGGGACAACATCGAGCTTGATTTCGTGTTCTGACTCGAGTTCCGCCGAGGCAATGCCGAACGCCGCACATTCGGCGACCGCCGGGTGCTTCATCGCGACATGCTCGATCATGAACGAGGGGATGCTGCGTCCCTTGTAGCGAATGTAATCCTTCTTGCGGTCAACGAAAAACCAGTCGCCGTCCTCATCCTGACGGCCAAGGTCGCCCGTGCGATACCAGCCGTCGATCCAGGCG
>JAEZBH010000550.1 GCA_023427285.1 Pseudomonadota bacterium | reverse complement strand
CCACTGCTGCAGCACGATGATGTCGTCGCTGATCGCGTCGATGCGGCCGTTGATGATGTCCAGCTTGTATTCGTCAGCTGTCGGGTAGAGCTTCACGTCGCTGTCGGTGAAAGTGGCTTCAGCATAGTTGGAGTGCGTGGTCGATCCCTGCACGCCAATGCTCTTGCCAGCCAGCGCTTCCTTCGTGGCGCCGGTGATCTCGCTGTCCTTCGGCGCTGCGACGGCCGGCGGCGTGTTGTAGTACTTGTTGGTGAAATCCACCTGTTGCTTGCGCTCATCGGTGATCGACATCGATGCGATGATGGCGTCGAACTTGCCGGCGATAAGAGCGGGGATGATGCCGTCCCAGTCCTGCGTGATGAATTCACACTCGACCTTCATCTCCTCGCAGAGCGCCTTGGCGATGTCGATATCGAAGCCCTGGAGCTTTCCGTCCGCGGTCAGCTCGTTGAAGGGCGGATATGCGCCCTCCGTGCCGATGCGAAGCTTCTCCTGGGCGTTGGCCGAGCCGACACCCATGAAAAGAACGGCGGCGCTGGCCGCGAGCAGAATACGCCTTGAGATACCCATGTGCTGACCTCGTTGCTCTTCGACCGCGGCAGCGGCCGGATTTCTGGCACCCGCACAGGCGGGTCCTTGGGAAGCATTTTCACCTATGTTTCGTGCAAGGCAACATGGTTCCTTGCGCATTGTCGGAAATCTTGCGGATTAGTTGCCTGCGCCAAGCCCGCGCCGACGCGCCGCATCAAGGTCTTCGGGCGTGTTGACGTTGAAAAACGGGTCCTCGAGCGAGGCGCCGAAATCAACGAACACCGTCTCCAGCGTTTCGGAGAACGCGAGGACCGACGGCCTCTCCGCACTAGTGAGCCACGCATCCAATTGGTTAGCGAGGCCGCTGCGCCAGAGTGCGAACGTCGGGTGGCTTCGCGCGTGCGACACGGCAATCGCGACATCCGATTGCCCCATAGCATCGGTCAGGCGTGAAACGAGGTCGACCGGGAAGAAGGGCGTATCGGCAGCAGCCGTTGCAAGATGGCTGATGCCGTCCTGCTCCGCTGCCCATCGGAGACCCGCAAGCACGCCTGAAAGAGGCCCGCGCGACGGTGCTGCGTCCGCACGAACCGGGTAGTCCGCGGGCAGGAGAGCCGGGTCGCAGTTCGCGCTGATTGCGATCGTGGCGACCTGGGGCGCCAGCCTCTCGATGACGTGCGCCATCAGGGGCTTGCCGGCCAGCTCCAGCAGGAACTTGTGGCCGCCGCCCATCCGCCTGGAAGTTCCGCCGGCAAGGATGAGGCCCGCCGCGCGCATGGATCAGGCCGGGACCCGGCGGACCATGAGAATGTTCACCACCACCGCCAGCGCCGCACTGCCGAGCATCACCGCAAAGAGCGGCATTGCTCCGCCGGCATAGGCAATAAGCGCGCCCGTGACGAACGACGCCAGCGCTCCAATGCCGACCTGCAGCGCACCGCCGAGGCCCGATGCGCTGCCCGCCTGGCGCGGATTCACGCTCACCAAGCCCGCATTGGCGCTTGGCAGGGTGAGCCCGTTTCCGACCGCGATGATTGCCGAGGAGCCAAGCAGGCTCAGCAGCGACACGCCGTCCACGAGAGTGAGCACCAGCCCCAGGATCGCGCCCACGAGCGTCACAAGGTTGCCGATGTCGATCATGCGCTGCAGTCCTAGCACACGCGCAAACCGACCCGACAGGAAGTTACCCAGGATGTACCCGACGGAGATGATCGCAAAGCTGAAACCGTACTGTGACGGCGTCTGGCCAAGCATTTCGGTAGCCACGTACGGGCCGCCCCCGAGGAAGGCGAAGAACACGCCAGAGGCAAATCCCGATGTGAGGGAGAAACCCCAGAACCGCACATTGGTCAGCAGCGCCGGATAGCTGCGGAACTGTGCCGTCATGCTGCTCGACCTGTTGAGGTTCGTCTCGGCGAGGTCGAACCAGGCGAAGCAGAAGGCGACGAGCCCGAAGATCGTCATCAGCGCGAACGTCGATTGCCATCCGAATACCTCGTCGAGATATCCGCCCGCGATCGGACCGAGCATGGGCATGAGGGCCATGCCCATCGTGACATAGCTGATGCGGCTTGCCGTTTCCTCCGCGCTGGAGACCGTGTCTCTGACGACGGCGCGGGCGAGAACCATGCCGCCGGAAGCGAAGGCCTGGCAGGTGCGCAGCAGCAGCAGCGTCTCGACATTGGGCGCAAAAATGCAGGCGATGGATGCCACGGCGAAGATCGCCAGACATGCCAGCATGATCGGCCTGCGGCCAAACCGGTCCGAAAGCGGGCCGATGACGAGCTGAAGCGTGGCCATAGCAACCAGATACAGCGTCACGACGAGCTGGACGACGCCGTAGTTCACCTGGAAATGCCGAGCGATGTTCGGCAGCGACGGCAGGCACAGGTTCATGCCGACCGGACCACAGCCTGCCAATATCAGCAGGGTGAACGTTCCAGGGGCGGGGGGCCGGCCTGCGGATGACGATGTCTGGGAACTGGGCTTATGT
>JAEZBH010000525.1 GCA_023427285.1 Pseudomonadota bacterium | reverse complement strand
GCCGGGGCGGGGTCTGGATTGCGTGGGGCTGGTGGCGCACGTGGGGCGCAGTCTTGGCCTGAGCACGCATGACGAGACGGCTTATGGTCTTGCGGGGACGGGCGCGCGGCTGGAGGCGGGTCTGGCGCGGGCGGGGCTGGCGCAGGTGGCGGAAGCGCAGGCGCAGGTGGGCGATGTTCTGGTGTTCGATCTGGGCCGGGGGCTGCTGCATGTGGCGGTGCGGAGCGAGCACGGCATCATTCATGCGCACCGGGGGCTGGGGCGCGTGGTGGAGCATCGGCTGGATGACGAGTGGCGCGCCGCGCTGGTGGCAGTGTGGCGCTTTCCCATAGCGGCGGCAGGCAGGGGGGAGACGGGGCATGGCTAATGTGGTGCTGAGCGCGGTTGGCCGGGTTATCGGCGGGCCATATGGCGCGATGATCGGCGCGGCGATCGGCACGGTCGCCGACAATTACATCTTCAACGCCCGTGTGCGCCGGGAAGGGCCGAGGCTTCAGGATCTCTCGGTGCAAAGCTCGGCCTACGGCTTGCCGGTGGCGCTGGTGTACGGCCGCACGCGGGTGGCGGGAAACGTGATCTGGTCCACCGGCCTCAAGGAGCAGCGCACCGAGGACAAACAGGGCGGCGGCAAGGGCGGGTCGGTCACGACGGTGAATTACATTTATTCGGCCTCGTTCGCGGTGGCGGTTTCGGCGCGGCCCATCCGCTCGGTGGGGCGGGTGTGGGCGGACGGCAAGCTCATTCGCGGCACGGCGGGGCAGCTGACGGTCGGCGGGCGGATGCGCGTGTACACGGGGCACGAGGCGCAGCTGCCCGACCCGCTGATCGAGGCGGCCCAAGGGGTGGGCCAGACGCCCGCCTATCGGGGGCTGGCCTATGTGGTGTTCGAGGACATGGCGCTGGCGGATTTCGCCAATCGCATCCCGCTGCTCACCTTCGAGGTGGTGGCGGACGACGGCTTTGCCGCGCCGATTGTCTCTATTGCGCAGGACGTTTGCCAACGGGCCGGGTTACCAGCGGTGACGGGGCCGGTTGCGGGCGTTGATGCCGTGCGGGGCTTTGCCATTGGGCGCGGCAGCGCGGCGGGCGATGTGCTGCGCGTGCTGGAGACGCTCAGTCCGCTTTATGCCAGCGATGACGGCACGGGCGGGATCAGGCTGTCGGACCGCGCCCTGGCAACGCCGGTGGTGATCCTGCGGCGCGATCTGGGCGCAGCGGGGGAGGGAGAGGCGGAGCCCCGGCGCAGTGTGGCGCGCATCGGCGAGGCCATGGTGCCGCGGGAGGTGAGCCTGTCTTACCTCGATATCGCGCGGGATTATCAGACCGGCTTGCAACGGTCGCGGCGGCTGAATGCGCCGGGCGGCATGACCGAGGCGCTGGAGTTGCCCGCAGCGCTGGATGCGCCAACGGCCAAGCAGGCAACGGAGCGGCTGATGGCGCGGCGCTGGCGTCGCCGCGAGCCGCTGTCGCTGGCGCTGCCGTGGAAATACCTTGGCCTGACGCCGGGCGATACGCTGTGCCTTGAGGGCGAGGCGGAGGCGCTGTTTCAGGTGCGCGAGGTGACGGTGGAGGCCGGACGGCTGCTGGTCTCTGCCGTGCCGGTGTCGTTGCAGGATGAAGTGAGCGCAGCGGAGGCGGAACCGGGCGAGGCGGTGCCGCAGCCGAATGTTCCCCATGGGCCAACGACGCTGCATGTGCTGGACTTGCCTGCAATCTCAACCGCTCTCGGCGCGGGGCCGGTGCTGCATCTGGCGGTGGCGGGCGCTAGCGAGGGCTGGCGGCGGGCAAGCGTGGCGGTCAGTCTGGACGGCGGCTTCGATTATGGGGCCGTGGCGGACATTCCCGCCCGCACCATTATGGGCACGGCAACGACGATCCTGCCCCAAGGCGAGACGGCGCTGTGGGACAGGGTAAGCACGGTGGAGGTAGAGCTGCTGGCGCCCGACATGGCGCTGGAGGCGCGCAGCGAGGCGTCTGTTCTGGCGGGGGCAAATCTGTGCCTGATCGGGCAGGAGCTGGTGCAGTTCGCCAGTGCAGAGTTGCTGCCAAGCGGGCGCTACCGACTCTCGAACCTGCTGCGCGGACGGCGGGGCACGGAAGCGGCGGCAACCGGTCATGCGGCGGGGGAGCGATTCGTGCTGCTGAGCGGCGCAGCGCTGGTGCCCTACGATGCCGGACTGGCGCGGCTGGGCCAGACGCTGCATTTCAAGGCCATGGGTCCGCATGAGGCGCTGGAGGATGTGGCGGGGCAAGGCGTGGTGCTGACGGCGCAGGCGCTGAGACCGCTTGCGCCGGTGCATCTGCGGCTGTGGCGGGACGGGGCGGGAGATATTCACCTGCGCTGGGTGCGGCGCAGCCGTCAGGGGTTCGACTGGATCGACGGAGCCGAAGCGCCGCTGGCCGAGGAAGCGGAGGCGTATGAGGTGCAAATCCTGAGCGGCGGCACGGTCAGGCGGCAATGGCGAGTGAGCGCGCCGCAGGCGGTTTATGGAGCCGCCGAGCAGTTGGCCGACTTCGGAAGTCCGCCGTCCATGCTGGCGGTGCGGGTGGCGCAGGTCAGCGCGCTGGTCGGGCCGGGCGCATATCGAAACGCACAAGTATCGTTCTAATTACTTCACAATCACAAAATTAAAAAATGGGGAGAGACGAGCATGGCGGAGGCAACGACGCGGCATGGCTTGCCGCTGCTTCAGGCGGGGCAGGCGCAGAAGGAAGTGACGCACAACGAGGCGGTGGTGCTGCTGGATCTGCTCACCCACGCCGCCGTGGCGGCCCTGCTGGCAACACCGCCAGCCAATCCAGAGGTTGGGCAAAGCTGGATCGTTGCCAATGACGCAACCGGCGACTGGACGGGGCATGAAAAGGCGCTGGCGTGCTGGACGGAGGGCGGCTGGCGCTACCTGACCCCAAGGGCGGGCATGGTTGTATGGCAGCAGGCGGCCGGTGGGTTCGTGTGGTTTGACGGTGGGGCCTGGCGCGCGGATGGCTGGCCGACGGCCGGTCTTCTGGTGGGCGGCGAACAGGTCGTCGGGCCGCAGGAAGCCGCCATTCCCAACCCGACAGGAGGCGCAACAATAGATGGTGAAGCCAGGGTTGTTATTGGCCAGATACTGTCTGCGCTGCGCGCGCACGGACTGATTGCCACTGAGGCATGAGCTTGATGTTTAAGCGAAATCCAATCCTATGAGCAACTATTGCAGGTAAACGCATGTATTGTGTCTTCCCTGCAACAGTTGGGCGGGAAGCAGAGCCGATGGCAGCGGATTCCCCTTCTTATGGGGTGGTTTCGTTGACCGGGCAGGGGGGCGCAGCTAAGTGTTCCCCCGAAATGTTCACGAAGAAAGGGGACATCATGCGTAAGCTCTCAGTCGCAGTCATGATGACGACGACACTTCTGGCGGGCTCCGCCTTCGCGCAGGACGATGCTTGGTACCTTGGTCTCAAGGGCGGCGCTTCCATTGTTCAGGACCGCTCCTTCGACAAGAAGGACATCGACGCAGGTGCGTTCAAGACCGACTACAAGCAGCCGGGCTTCAACGTTGCCGGTCAGGTCGGTTATGACTTCGGCGCGTTCCGCACCGAGTTCGAGCTGGGCTACCAGCAGGGTTCGATGACCCACTTCTTCAACGAAGGCCTGCCGGAACTGGGCTCTGAGTCCTACTTCTGGGACGGCCGCGGCAAGACCAAGGTCACCAGCTTCATGCTGAACGGCCTGTTCGACATCCCGACCGAAGGCAAGACCTCGGGTTACGTGGGTGGCGGTATCGGTCTGGCTCACCTGAAGACCAAGAACTACCGCGTTGCCGAGGGCGCAAATGCGTTCCTGAGCGACGGCGACACCGCGCTGGCATGGCAGGCAATTGCCGGTCTGCGTCGCGAGCTGAGCGAAAAGGCTGACCTGACCCTTGAGTATCGTTACTTCAAGGCAACCAGCGGCGACTTCCGCACCACCGGTGGCGTTGCTGTTGAGGGCGACTACCGCTCGCACAGCCTGATGCTGGGCGTGGCCTTCAACTTCGGCACGAAGGCTGAAGAGCCGGCTGCTCCGCCGCCGCCGCCCCCGCCGCCGCCGCCGCCGCCGGCTCCGGCACCGGCTCCGGAACCCGCTCCGGCACCGGCTCCGGTTGTGCCTGGTCCGTACATGGTCTTCTTCGAATTCGATAAGGCCGAACTGACCGCTGATGCTCAGCAGGTGCTGGCTCAGGCTGCTGAAGCCTTCAAGGCTCGCGCACCGGTTTCGGTTCTGGTTCAGGGCCACACCGACCGTTCGGGTTCGGACGCCTACAACCAGAAGCTCTCCGAGCGTCGTGCTGCTGCTGCCAAGGCTTTCCTGGAAAGCAAGGGCCTGACCGGCGACGCGCTGAAGA
>JAEZBH010000500.1 GCA_023427285.1 Pseudomonadota bacterium | reverse complement strand
ACCCAAGGGCTCGATCACGCCCGATAACCGCCGTCTAGACAACAACCTTCCCCATCCCGCTGCGCACACAAATTGCGCGCCCGATGCGTCATGCTGCTGTGGCTCGCCGCCTGCTCAGGTTCTTGTCACCTGAGTGTGCTGGGCGTATGGGTCGCGGGCGTGTTTTTGCCGGTCTGTCTGAGCCGGTAGATTTTTGGAGGTTCCATGTCGCCGCAGCCCAAGCCCTGGATCAGCGCCCTTGCTCCTTATGTGCCGGGGAAGGCCACCACGTCGAGCGGGCGGCCTGCCGTCAAGCTGTCGGCCAACGAGTCCCCGCTTGGCCCCAGCCCGAAGGCCGTTGCCGCCATGCAGGAAGCCTGCCGCATCTCGCACCGCTATCCGGACGGCGGCGCGACCCTGCTGCGCGAGGCGGTGGCGCGTCATTACGGTATCGAGGCGGATCGCATCATGTGCGGCACCGGCTCTGACGAGGCGCTGCATCTGCTGGCCCATGCCTATTGCGGCCCCGGCGACGAGGTGATGTTCGTGCGTCACGGCTTCATGGTGTACCCCATTGCGGCCCAGCGCATGGGCGCAACGCTGGTGGAAGTGCCTGACCGCGACTACACGGCGGACGTGGACGCGCTGCTGGCAGCCGTCACGCCGAACACGCGCATTCTCTACCTCGCCAACCCGAACAACCCGACCGGCACCTACCTGCCCGAGAGCGAGATCAACCGCCTGCACGCCGGACTTCCGGAAGACGTCATTCTGGTGCTGGACGCGGCTTATGCCGAATACGTCACCGCGCCGGATTTCGAGAGCGGCATCAAGCTTGCCCGCACAGCGCCGAACGTGGTCACCACCCGCACCTTCTCCAAGGTGTATGGTCTGGCGGCGGAGCGCGTCGGCTGGGTCTATGGCCCCTCGTCGATCATCGACACGCTGAACAAGGTGCGCGGTCCGTTCAACGTCACGACGCCGGGCATTGTCGGCGCCGTCGCGGCACTGGAAGACGCCGAGTGGCTTGAGAAGTCGCTGGCGCACAACAACCGCTGGCTGCCCTGGCTGAAGGCGCAGATTGAAGCTCTTGGCCTTCATGTGGTGCCCTCGCAGTGCAACTTCCTGCTGATCCGCTTCCCCGAGGCGAAAGGCGTGACGGCGGAAGCGGCCAACCTTGCGCTTCAGGAAGCCGGTTACATTCTGCGCTGGCTGCCGGGTCAGGGCCTGCCGGACTGCCTGCGCCTGACCGTTGGCACCGAGGACGAAAATCGCGGCGTGATCGCGGCGCTGATCGGGTTCCTCCAGCGTGCCACTGCGGAAAGACAAGCATCGTGAGCGTCCCCCTATCCACGCCGACCCAGCCCTTTGACCGTCTGACCGTCATCGGCTTCGGCCTGATCGGCGGCTCGCTGGTGCGCGCCATCAAGGCGGCAAGCCTGCCCACGCATGTTGTTGTCTATGACGCCAGCCCCGGCGTGCGCCAGCGCGTGCGCGAGTTGCAGGTGGCCGATACCGTCGCAGACACGCTGGAAGCCGCCGTGGCGGACAGCGACTGCATCGTGCTCTGCACTCCGGTTGGCACCTTCGGCATCATTGCTGAGACCATGGCCCCGCACCTGAAGCCGGGGGCCATCGTGTCGGACGTGGGCTCCACCAAGGCGTTCGCCATCGATGCCATTGCCCCGCATCTGCCCGAGAGCGTGCATCTCATTCCGGCGCACCCGGTGGCCGGTACGGAAAACTCCGGCCCTGACGCGGGCTTTGCCTCGCTGTTTCAGGGCCGCTGGTGCATCGTCACCCCGCCCGAGGGCGCGGACGAGACCGCCGTTGCCCGCGTGCGCGCCCTGTGGACGGCTGTCGGCTCCAACGTTGAGGTGATGGACCCGCCGCACCACGACCGGGTGCTGGCGGTGACGAGCCACGTGCCCCACCTCATCGCCTACACCATCGTCGGCACGGCGTCTGATCTGGAGCAGGTTACGGAATCGGAAGTCATCAAGTTCTCGGCGGGCGGCTTTCGCGACTTCACCCGCATCGCGGCGTCAGACCCGACGATGTGGCGAGACGTGTTCCTCTCCAACCGCGAGGCGGTTCTGGAGATTCTCCAGCGCTTCAACGAAGATCTGACGGCGCTTCAGCGTGCCATCCGCTGGGGAGACGGTGACACGCTGTACAATCTGTTCAGCCGGACGCGCCACATCCGGCGCACCATTATCGACGCAGGTCAGGACACTGCGCGTCCTGATTTTGGGCGAGAGTCGGCCACTCCGTCAGGGGCTGCTGAAGAGTGAACTTCCCGCTCAGGGCCTGGAACGGCAACGCGATCAGGCCCTGAACCCGCCCTTGCGGCTGGCTTTCCAGCGTCTGGCCGAACAGGCCTGCAATCGCTGCCGGGCACGGCGTCGAGATCGTGCCGCCCGCCATCAGGCGATGCTGACCGTCCATCGCGAACGTCGCCTTGGCCAGCACCAGATCATCCTTGGCGTTGGTCGAGAGCGTCAGGGTATTGACCTCCAGCGTGCCCGAGGCGGCGCGCCATGCCTCAAGGAACGAGCCGGTGATATCCGATGCCCGCGGCTCGCCGGTCAGGGCAAGGCTCGCCATCAGGGTCAGCGGCTCGCCCTGCCCCAGCTGCACCTTCTCGCCGTTCACGATCATCTCAAGGAACGCAGGCGGCGTCGGTGCCTTGCCCGGCCCTTCGGCTGCGGCTGCGGCCTTGCGCGCTTCTTCTGCGGCCAGAATGTCATTGGGCGACACCGGACGGCGCAGCGCCGCCACTTCCCGGCCATGCAGCTCCAGCTTGGCGGCGGTCAGCGGGGTTTGCAGCCACGGGCTACCCGTAATGCGCGCATCGTCCAGCACGGTAGACAGGCGCTCCACATGACCGTTCTTCAGCATGAGGCTGAACCGGCCTTCCGAGCCCGTACCTTCCAGCGCGACACCGCCCATCACCGAGGGGGCGGAGAGCGTCAGCGTCGGGGTCTGGAAGAAGCCCAGATGCAGGGCGCGCTTCCACGGCTGGCGCTCGATGGTCAGCTTGGGCGCTTTGACGGTGAGCGTGTAGTCCAGCCCGGCGCGGGTGACGGTCACGCCGTTGAACTCGGCAGACAGGCGATACGGGAAACCGCTGTAGGAAATGCTCTCGGCTGAAACCTGAACCGGCCCCTGCCCGTTCACCATCGCTTCCATCGTCGCCTCGAACTCGGCGAGCCGGGCGAACCAGTACACGGAATAGGCGGCAACGCCGACGACGGCGGCGCCTGCCAGCCAGAACGGACGATAACGACGCTGAAACAGCGAACTCCCGGACTGCGCACTCACTGGTCAGATCCTTCCAGACTGTTGATGGCGGCATGAACGCGCGCCGAAAGTTCCGCACGAGGCAGGCCCGGCTCGATGGCCGGGTGAATCTGCACGGTAATCGTGCCGGGGTGCTTCACGAAGCTCTCGCGCCCCCACACCAGCCCTGAATTCAGCGCCACCGGCACCACCGGCACGCGCAGAACGGCGTAAATTCCGGCAAGGCCGGGGTGCAGCTCGGGCTGGGTGCCGGGTGCTGCGCGGGTGCCCTCGGGGAAGATCACGATGGGGCGGCCCGCTTTCTTGGCGGCCTCTGCCGCGCGCATCATGGTGCGCAGCGCGCCGGACGAGCCTGCCCGGTCCACCGGGATCATGCCCGCGTTCTTGCAATACCAGCCGAACACCGGCAGCTTCAGCAGCTCCTGCTTCAGCACGATCGAGGGGTGATCCAGCAGCATCAAAACCGCAATGGTCTCCCACGCGCTCTGGTGTTTGCAGGCGAAGATGAACGGCCCCTCCGGCAGGTTTTCCCGCCCCAGCACTTGATAGCGAATGCCGGTGAACTTCTGGGCGGCGCACACGATGCCCCGCGCCCACAGGTTGGTCACGCAACTGATCTTCGAGCGGTCGAACCACGACAGGATGATGCCCGGCACGCCAACCAAAGGCGTCCACAGAACAATGAAAATATTCAGAAGGACCGACCGCAGAAAAGTCAAAGCGCAGCTCCATCGAAGCGGATACTAAACAGGCGGACACTGTACTTCACGTACTCGCCCAACAACCCTGTCATATTGATTTTGCCCGCCACCGGGCTTGGCAGAATTTCCGCCTCCGGCAAGGCGGTGCGGAATTCCAGAAGTGCGCGGGGCATGTGATAGTCAGACGTCACCAGCCGCACCGAGCGGATGTTCTGCTCCCGAACCCACTGGGCGGCAGCGCGGGCATTGCCCACCGTGTTTCCCGCTTCGTGCTCGATATCGATGCAGCAGTCCATCAGTTCCGGTCGCACGCCCAGTTGCACGGCCAGCAGCTTCTTGCCGGTGTCAGGGTGAACGCCCGTAATCAGTACGCGCGTGGCCAGCCCTTCGTCCAGCATGGAGACGGCAGAGGCCAGCCGCCCCTCACCGCCGGTCAGCGCGATGATGCCGTCGGTCCGGGCCGCATTTGCAACCGGTCTGGGCAAGGTCTTCCAGAACCACAGGAAGCCCAGCGCCCACACCACCAACAGCGCCAGCAGGAACTTGAAGAGCGCACGCACGGATCAGAGATACTCCCCAAGCGCGCGGTGAACGGTCCAGCGCGCCGTCAGCATGGTGATAAGCGCCACCATCAGCGGCAGCGCGATCAGCAGCGCCCACGCGCCCGGCCCGAAGGTGAACGAGCTGAGGATGCCCTCGCTGCCCAGCCGCTGCGCCATCGCGCTGATGCCCGCAACGGTTGCGATGCCTGCAATCGCGCCGACAACGCCGCCCTTGAGGCCGTGGGCGAGGTAGCGCCACTGGAACTCGCGGGCAATCTGCCGGTCTTCGGCGCCAATCAGGTGCAAAATCTCGATGGTGTCGTGGTGGCTGGAAAGCCCCGCCCGGGTGCTGAAGGTCACGATGGCAACCGTTGCCAGCACCACCAGACCAACGATCAGATAAGCCAGCACCTGCAAGCCGCGCGCAAACGCGGTCAGCTGGCCCAGCCACTCGTCGTGGTCATCAATGGCCGATGTCGGCGCATAGGTCTTCAGCTGCTCCTCGATCGTATCGGAATCCAGCACGGCATCTGCGGCCAGCGACACATCGATCAGCGCCGGAACCGGCAGTTCCTTGCTCTTGGCGCTCTCGCCCAGCCACGGCTCCAGCAGCGCCCGCGCCTCGGCCTCCGGCAGCACGTTGACGGCGCTGACGCCCGGCTGCTGCGAGAGGAAGCGCATCACCGCCTTGACCTCCGCATCCCGCTCCGCGCCCTCGGGCGAGAGGATCTGCACGGTCCAGCTGCGGGCCATATCCTGGCTCCAGCCCTGCGTTGCCGAGACGACGCCGATGCCGCCCGCCACCGCCAGCAGCATCAGATAGACCATCACCGCAATCACCCAGGGCAGCACGCCCTGCGACTCCCGCCCTTCCGGCAGGAAGCGGAACCGATGCCGCGCCTTCAGCGTGCTCATGGCCGCACCCCCTTCGAGAACGGCATCCCGTCGAGCGCGCCCAGCGGCCCAACCGTCGGAGCCGAAGGGGCAAACCGGTGCAGGCCATGGGGCAGCGTGGTCAGCTCGCCCTTCTCCAGCCGCAGCACGGTCGCGTCAGAGGCAAGGCTGATCAGGTGCTGGTCGTGAGTCGCAATCAGCAGGGTCGTGCCCAGCCGGTTGAGTTCCTGAAACAGGTGCAGCAGGCGTCCGGCCATTTCCGGGTCCACGTTGCCGGTGGGCTCGTCCGCCAGCAGCAGGTCCGGCCGCCCGATCACCGCGCGCGCAATGGCAAGACGCTGCTGCTCGCCGCCCGAAAGCGTTGCCGGGCGGGCGTTCATGCGATCCGCCAGCCCCACCCACGACAGCATTTCCTCCGCATGGCCCAGCGCCTCGGCCTCGCTGACGCCCGAGATGCGCAGCGGCAGCGCCACGTTCTCCAGCGCCGTCAGGTGCGGCAGCAGGCGGAAATCCTGAAAGATGACCCCGATTCGACGGCGCAGGGCCGGCAGCCCTTCGCGGTCCATCGAGACCACTTCATGACCGAACAGCTCGATCAGCCCGCGCGAGGGGCGCTGGGCAAGGTAAAGCAACTTGAGCAGCGAGGTTTTGCCCGCGCCCGACGGGCCGGTCAGGAAGTGCAGCGAGCCTTTCTCAAGCGAAAAGCTGATATCGCGCAGAACTTCCGCGCCTGTGCCATAGCGCAGACCAACGTTTTCAAACCGAACGACGGTGTTCACGGCAATGCCTGTGGATGATGAGACTTTCCATTGTTTGGCACGCGCCGAAGCCAAACGCAAACAGGGAACCGGCGCTGTGCCGCCTTTGCCGCAGCAGCCGCCGCACCACGGCCACGCCCCGCCGGGATAACCTTGGGCGCGACACCGGCAGACGCCTCGATTCCCTTGCACAAAACAGCCAAGCCGTGGATAAGTGCCCAAACGTTTGACGCCGCTTCGTTACGAGGCCGTTAAGCATTCAAACCCTGTACTTTACTAGAGGCGAGCAAGGTTTTGTTCGACGGTTGCGCATGATCCTGACCTGTCCGAACTGCAACTCCCGGTATCTGGTGAGCGACACGGCGATCCCCCCTGAGGGCCGGGCCGTGCGCTGTGCGGCGTGCAAGCACGTCTGGACCGAATACCCCCGAGAGGACGCCGCTGTGCCGGTTTACCAGGCCCAGCCGGAACCTGCTCCCGAACCTGTCGCCGCGATGGCCGGAGCGGCTGCCGCGCCCGCAGCTCCGGCTCCGGCTCCGGCTGCGCCCGTCATGGACTCGCCCCGTCCGGCAGCACCGCCCGTTTATCCGGCCTTTGGCGATGGCCCCATGC
>JAEZBH010000431.1 GCA_023427285.1 Pseudomonadota bacterium | reverse complement strand
GTCCAGAAGGTCAGCCCCATCTGCGGCAGCCGCGTGACGGTGGATGTGGTCATGGAAAACGGCGTTGTCGCCCGCTTCGGTCAGGAAGTGCGGGCCTGCGCGCTGGGTCAGGCCGCCGCGTCTCTGGTCGGTCGCGGCGTCGTTGGCCGCTCGGCTGCCGAGCTGCGCGCCCTGCGCGATGCCATGCGCGCCTTCCTTGCCGGCAGCGCTGCAAACTGGGCCGCTTACGAAGACGGCCTCTGGGCGGATCTGGAAATTTTCGCCCCCGCCGTTGAGTTCAAATCCCGCCACGGCTCGATTCTGCTGGCGTTCGAGGCCTGCGCGGAAGCGGCGGCAGAGGCGGATGCAAAGGCAAGCATCCCGGCCTGATGGCCAGCCGATGCCCCCAACCGCTGCCCCAGCCCCAGCCTGCGGCATCGGAATACCTTGAGCGATTGTGAGTTTTCTGCTCTAGAGCGCGCCATGTCCTACGAGATCACCAAGTCCTTCCTGTTCGACGCCGCTCACCAGCTGGCGAGCAATGTCACGCCCGGCCACATCTATGCGGGCGTGCATGGCCATTCGTTCGAGGCGGAGCTGGCCTTTGCGGGCAAGCCGGACCCCGAGACCGGCTGGGTAAAGGATCTGGGAGAGATCGACCGCATCCTGAACGCCATCCGCGATCAGCTCGACCACAAGTACCTCAACGAGGTGCCGGGGCTGGAAAAGCCGACGCTTGAGAACATCTGCGCGTGGATCTGGGACCGGGTGCAGCCCGACCTGCCCGAGCTGGTGCGTGTCACCGTCCGCCGCGGCTCCTTCCGCGAGGCCTGCACCTACACCGGCCCGGACGCGTAAAGCGTCGAGCGAATAAGCCCCCCTTCGCAAACCCCTGGCTTAAACAACGCCAGACGAGGCTTGCAGCCAGCCGTCCGGCACGTTACCTCCCATTCATGGCTTCGCCCGAAATAGATCAGCTCACCCAGATGCTCGCCAAGCTGCCCGGCCTCGGGCCGCGTTCGGCGCGGCGTGCGGTCCTGCACCTGCTGAAAAAGCGGGAGACGGTGCTGGTGCCCCTGATGGCGGCGCTCTCCAACGTCAACGAACGGCTGACCACCTGCACCACCTGCGGGAACGTGGACACGCGCGACCCGTGCGGCGTTTGCCGTGATGACCGGCGCGATCGCTCTGTCGTCTGCGTGGTTGAGGAAGTGGCCGACCTGTGGGCGCTGGAGCGCTCTGGCCTCTTTCGCGGCGTTTATCACGTGCTGGGCGGCCGCCTGTCCGCTCTGGATGGCGTGCGCCCTGAGGATCTGGGCATCGAGAAGCTGGAGTCCCGCGTGGCTGAGGGCGGCATTAACGAGATCATTCTGGCGATGAACGCCACCCTTGAGGGCCAGACCACGGCTCATTACGTGGCGGACCGGCTGGCGGCAACCGGCGTCAAGATTACCCAGCTTGCCCACGGCGTGCCCGTTGGCGGCGAGCTGGACTATCTGGATGACGGCACCCTTGCACAAGCGCTGAAGGCGCGGCTGCCGGTGTAAGCATCACCCACCTACAATCCAAACGGGAAATTGAAGTCTTGCCCTCGAGCCGCTTGTGCCCGATCTTGACCGAACACCCCTTCGTTCTTAGCTCTTGAGCAACCTTTGAGTGCCAGTAAGGCGGAATATGGCCATTTTACCGATTATCGAAACCCCGGACCCGCGCCTGCGCGAGATCTCCAAACCGGTTGAACGCGTTGATGACGCCTTGCGCCGCTTCATGGACGACATGCTGGAGACCATGTACGACGCCCCCGGCATCGGCCTTGCCGCCATTCAGGTGGGCGAGCCCAAGCGCGTGCTGGTGATCGACCTTCAGGAGAACGACGAGAAGAATCCCCGCTTCTTCGTCAATCCCGAGATCGTTTGGGAATCGGAAGAATACTCCAGCTATCAGGAAGGCTGCCTCTCCGTGCCAGACGTGTACGGCGATGTCGAACGTCCGGCCCGCGTCCGCGTTAAGTACCTCGATTACAACGGGACGGCGCACGAGGAAGAGATGGACGGCCTGCTCGCCACCTGCATCCAGCATGAGATGGATCATCTGGAAGGCGTGCTCTACATTGACCACCTCTCCAAGCTGAAGCGCGACATGCTGCTGCGCAAGCTGGAGAAGAACCGCCGCCAGCGCGGCGCGGCTTAAGGCGCACACGCAAGCATGCATTACGGACCAGTCCGCGACGGCAAGCCGAAGGGGTATGAACTGCCCCCGCCTTGCGCGCGCGGGCTGGCCGTCGGTCTGCCCCCTCCGGGCGGCCACCCCTTTCTAAAACCTTGGGAGTATCACAATCCATGCCTGGTCTGACTTCCGGCATCTCTGCCGATAGCCCGTCCGGTGACGCCGAAGGCGACAGTTACAGTCGTATCGGCTTCCAAAACTGCCTATCTGATCTTGCGATGACTTGTCAGCCGACCCTGCGTCGGCGGGAGAACGGCCGCCGTGGCTGAGCCGTTTCCGTGGACCGAACTGGTCATCGTTCTTCTTCTCATCGTTCTGAACGGCTTTTTCGCCATGTCGGAGCTGGCCATCGTGTCGGCACGCCGCGTGCGCCTGCAAATGCTGGCCGATGAAGGGGATCGCAAGGCCGCTCTCGCCATTCGACTGGCCGAGGAGCCCACCCGCTTTCTCTCGACCGTACAGGTCGGCATCACCATGGTTGGCGTGCTCACCGGCGCCTACGGCGGCGCGGCCCTGTCCCGCCCTGTCGCGCACTGGCTGTCCGCCGTGCCGGGCATCGGCACCTATGCCGAAAGCTTCGCCGTTGCTATCGTGGTCATTCTGATCACCTATCTGTCGCTCATCATTGGCGAACTGGTGCCAAAGCGCATGGCGATGAACCATGCCGAGGGCATTGCCCGCGTCGTGGCGCGCCCCATGTCGCTCTTGTCCAAGATCGGCGCGCCGATCGTGTGGCTGCTTCAGCGCTCAACCGAGCTTGCCCTCAAGCTGCTTGGCATCAAGCAGCAGGAGCAGCAGGTGGTCTCCCAGCAGGAAGTGCGCACCCTCATTGCAGAGGGCACCGAGGCGGGCGTGTTCGATCGCGACGAGAAGGACATGCTGGAGGCGGTCATCCGCGTCTCCGATCTTCCCGCCCGCGCCCTGATGACGCCCCGCCCCGAGGTCTTCTGGCTCGACACCAGCGACAGCATCGAGGCGATCCGTCACGAGCTGGAGGCCAGCGGCCGCAGTCGCTTCCTCGTCTGCGAGGGCGATCTGGACAACTTCCTCCGCATTGTCGAGGCCAAGGACCTTCTCGGCAACTGCCTCAAGGGCGAGGCGCTGAACCTGCGCGACCACCTCAAGAGCCCGCCGGTAATCCATGAGGCCACCCGCGTTCTGAAGGCGCTGGAGACCATCCGCCAGAGCGGCATTCACGTTGCCGTCGTCGTCAACGAATATGGCGGCGTTGAAGGTGTTGTCTCCGCCACCGACATTCTCGCTGCCATCGGCGGCGGCTTGCCGGAGGAAGGCGAGCTGGAGCATCCCGACATTGTCCGCCGCGAGGACGGCTCGTGGTTCTTCGACGGCCGCACCGCCATTCACGAGGTCGAGCGCGTCCTTGATCGCGACGACCTCTCCGGCCACGGCGACTACACCACCCTCGCCGGCTTCCTGCTCTGGCAGCTGGAACACCTGCCCGAAGTCGCCGAAACCGTGAAGTGGAATGACCTCGTCCTCGAAGTCGCCGACATGGACGAACACCGCATCGACAAGGTGCTGGTGCGCTACCAGAGGGAAGAAGCCGCGTAAGGGGTGGTTTCTTTTGCAGGAGGGTCTTGGACCCTCCTGCACCTCCCATTTTGTAAACAAGGGGCCGCGCGCGTGAAGACGAGTGCGGCCCTTTTCTTTGGCCGGATTTACCGGACCACGCCCGGCAACAACCTCGTTCCGCGTCGGAAACTTTTACAATCTTGTCAGAGCATTAAGAAAAGATGCAGCAAATTTGCCGATGGCACACTCCTTGCTTCAACCAATTAAAGTCGTGGAACGGAGCAAGAAATGTTTAACATCACCCACAATCTTAAGAATCTACCCCGCATCTTGCCGTTATTGGTTTTAACGCTGCCGCATTCCGCATTTGCAGGACAGATCGAGGCTATTTGGGAAGTTTCGCTATACACACAGACCGACGTACCTACCTCGACATACGAGCCGTTCTCGGTCCCCACACAGTTTCAGATACGAACAGTCTTCGATGATTATGTCAGCGCAACAGATCAGAGCTATCCCCTATCTTCCTCGACCTATTTTGGGAATCCCAGCAGCACTTTAATTGATCAGCCATTAGCCCCTTACATTTCGCCAAGTCCCTATGGCCCACCGATTGATAATTTGGGCAGCCTTCGTGCCTGGATGAGCACAAGCGATCAAAGCGACGGCTTTTATGAACATTTCAGCATCCAGCTCTATAGCATCGCTCAGAATGGCGAAGGTCAGTGGGCACACAGCGCCCAGATCACGGTCTTGATAGAAGGGCCAACACGCCACGGCGACGGCACATCTGACTTTCTCCATACACCCGATCAGCTCTGGGGCTTCCTCAGTGCGTTCAAGGACGGAACATCAAGCGCCTACGGGTACTATAGTGAGTATTTTAGCGCTTGGGACTTCAACTCCTCGTCCCACATAGACGGGAAGCAATGGATGGGCGGTCTAAAACTGATCAGCCTCCAGCGCCTCGATGCCACCGAAGTCCCTGAACCAGCCCCTCTCGCGTTGCTCGGATTTGGTGTTCTGGGAGCCTGCCTTGTTGCTCGTCCGCGCAGAGCGAAGACGAGCCCACCCACAACCTGAGAAAACAAAAAGGCCGCGCCCTGCATGAAGGACGCGGCCCTTTCAAAACGAACAGGGGGTCAGGGGGAACAAGTTCCCCCTGTATCATCCCTTATCCACCCATCAGCCCACGAACGGATCGCGGACGAGGATGGTGTCCTGACGCTCCGGCGAGGTGGAGAGCAGGTCGACCGGGCATTCCACCAGTTCTTCGATGCGGCGGATGTACTTGATCGCCTGTGCGGGCAGCTGCGCCCACGAGCGTGCACCCTGGGTGGATTCGCGCCAGCCTTCGAAGGTTTCGTAGATCGGCTCGACGCGGGCCTGATCGTTGATGCGCGGCGGGAAGCGATCCACGGTCTTGCCGTCGACCTTGTAGCCGACGCAGATCTTCAGCTCGTCGAGGCCGTCGAGCACGTCCAGCTTGGTGAGCGCAAGGCCGGTGATGCCGCCAACGGCAATAGCCTGACGCACCAGCACGGCGTCGAACCAGCCGCAGCGACGGGCACGACCGGTCACGGTGCCGAACTCATGGCCACGCTCGCCGATGATGCGACCGATCTCGTTGTCCTGCTCGGTCGGGAACGGACCCGAGCCCACGCGGGTGGTGTAGGCCTTGCAGATGCCAAGCACATAATCCAGCGCCGCCGGGCCAAGGCCCGAGCCGGTTGCCGCCTGACCAGAGACGGTCTGCGAGGAGGTCACGAACGGATA
>JAEZBH010000387.1 GCA_023427285.1 Pseudomonadota bacterium | reverse complement strand
AAAAGCACGAGATGGAACATCTCCAAGGGGCAATCCTGTTTGGGGGTAGCCCGAGGGCATCGATCAACCTGGTTTCTGGGGCGAGGGCGCTGGCCTATATCCGCGGGCGTGATTATGCTTTGCCGCGGGACGTAGCCGAGCTGGCTGGTGACGTTCTGCGTCACCGCCTGGTAATCAGCTACGAAGGGCTGGCGGAAGGCATCTCCGCCGAGTCGGTCATCCAAGAGCTGCTGGAGCGCTATCCGCCGCCACGGATCGATCTGCGCGACAAGCTCAACAACAAGTAGGCGGACATGGCACGTTTTGACGCCAAACAGGGGCTGCGCTCCGCCGGGAACCTGCTGCGAAGATTAGAGTGGACAGTGCTGCGCCCGCTGGCCTCGCGGCTGGGCGGCGATGAGCGCTCACTGCTGCTGGGCTCGGGTATCGAGATCGACGAGCTGCGCGAGTACCAGCCCGGCGATGACGTACGCCAGATGGATTGGAACATGATGGCGCGGCTGGGCAAGCCCTACGTGCGCCAGTCGCGGGTGACGCGCGCGCTGGACGTTTGGCTGGCGCTGGATGTCAGCCCGTCGGTTGATTGGGGCACGGCCCGCATGCTCAAGCGTGAACGAGCGGTCGAGTTCATCACCGTGGTGGGGCAGATTTTTTTGCGCCATAACCACCACGTGGGTGCAATGCTGTTTGCCGACTCCCCGCTGGCGATGATCCCGCCCGCCGCCGGGCACCAGCATTTGCTGCGGCTGGTGGATGCGGCGATGGACGGGGCGAACCGCAGCGGCAGCGGAGCAACCGATCTGCGCGCGGCATTGGCCCGTTTTGAGCGCGTGCTGCCGCGGCGATCATTTATCATCCTGGTCTCGGACTTTCTTACGCTACCCGGCTGGCAGAGCGTGCTGCTGCGGCTGGTGCAGCGGCACGAGGTGGTGGCCGTTTGCCTGCGCGATCCGCGCGAGAGCGAGCTGCCTGACGTGGGCGTGATCGCGCTGGAAGACCCGGAGACTGGACGGCAGCTTGTGGTTGATACTGGGAACACGGCCCTGCGCGAGCGATTCCACGCGGCGGCGGCAGAGCAGGCAGCCCGGCTGCGCGCCGACTTCTCCGCGGCGGGGGTAGACCTGCTGGAGCTATCGACAGCGGACGATCTGCTGCCGGTGCTGGTGCGCTTTTTAGAGAAGCGCCGCTCGCAGGCTGCCCTGCTCACCCGCGAGCACGCCGCCAACGCGGCGAAAGTGGCAAAATCGCGGGCTGCGCGCAAGGAGGAAGGCAATGCGCTTTGAGTGGCCATGGATGCTGATCGGGCTGCTGCTGATTCCCGCGTTCGTTGGCCTGTATGTGCTGGCACAGAAGCGGCGGCGCAAATACACCGTGCGCTTTACCAATCTGGAGCTGCTCGCTTCGGTCGTGGGCACGGACCCCGGCTGGCGCAGGCACGTACCCCCAGCGCTGTACCTGCTGGGCACAGCGCTGCTGCTGATCAGCATGGCGCGGCCAACGGCGGTGGTTACCGTGCCGCGCGAGCAGGCGGCGGTGGTACTGGTGATGGACGTATCTGGCTCGATGAAGGCCAACGATATGCCGCCCGACCGCATGACGGCTGCCCGCCGGGCCGCCTGGGCATTTATCGATACAGTGCCCGATCAAACACAGCTTGGGCTGGTGGCCTTCCATACGTCTGCCAGCGTAAGGGTTCCGCTAACCCGCGACCGGGCGCTGGTGGAGCGCGGCGTGGAAGCGCTGTTCGCGGGCGGCGCAACGGCCATTGGCGACGGCCTGGCTGCCGCGCTGGACCAGCTTGCCCTACGCCCGGCGGACCGCGACGGCGAGCAAGGCCCGGCACTGGTGGTGCTCATGTCCGATGGCGAATCGAACCGCGGGCTGCCCCCGCTAGAAGCAGCGGAACGCGCCCAGGCTGAGGGGGTGAGTGTATTTACGGTGGGTATTGGCAGGCGCGGCGCAACCACCATTGTCAACAACGAGCCGGTAAAGCTCGACGAGCTGACCCTGCGCGCCATCGCGGAGGCGACCGACGGGAAGTATTTCTACGCTGAAGGATCAACAGAGCTTGCCGATATTTACAGCAGCCTTGGAAGCCAGCTCGCCTGGGTCGAGGAGAAGACCGAGGTCACTGCGCTGGTAGCGGGCATGGCGATGCTGGCGTTTCTCGGCGGCGGGTTTTTGGGCCTGCGGTGGTTTAATCAGATACCGTAGTATTTTTCAAAAACAACGAAGTTGTTTTTGAAAAATACTACTCCTTATTATCCGGCACGGTGGCGTTCAGACCCTTGCCCAATTCCTGCGAGCGCTCGTAGGCGGCCCAGATAGCCCGCGAGAGGGCAGTGCGGAACCCAGCCTTCTCCAGGTAGTACAGCGCCTGGGCGGTGGTGCCACCGGGGGAGGTGACCTGGTTGCGGAGCTGCGCTGGGTGGACCTTGTTCTTTTCATAGTACGAGACCGAGCCGAGGATGGTCTGCACGACAAGCTGCTCGGCAATACGGCGCGGGAAGCCCATGTGTACGCCCGCGTCGATCAGCGCTTCCATAAACATAAACACGTACGCTGGGCCGGTGCCGGAGAGCGCGGTCGCCATATCGAGGTAGCTCTCCTCCTCGACGTACACTTCCTGCCCCAGCGCCGAGAGGATCGAGCAGGCTTCAGCGCGCTGCTCGTCCGAAACCGCGGTTGATGCCGCCCACACGGTGATGCCCTCGCCGATCTGGGCGGGGGTGTTGGGCATGGAGCGCACGACCGCGGCGTGCTCTAATCGCTCGGAGATGGTTTGGATCGTAGCCCCGGCGATGATCGAGAGCACCAGCGCATGCGGCTGGATCGCGCCGGAGAGTGCGGGCAGCACCTTGGAGAGCCGCTGCGGCTTGATCGCCAGGATGACAACATCGCCCTGCCGCGCGGCTTCGCGGTTATCGGTGAAGGCCTGAATGCCATAGCGCTCGTGCAGTTCTTTCACCCGGTCCGCACGCGGGCCGGAGGCCAGGATGCGCTCAGGAGTCGTAATCTGACGGCGCAGCAGCCCGGCGATGATGGCTTCGGCCATGGCGCCCGGCCCAATGATGGTGATGGTTTTTGGTTCGGTCATATAGCACTCCGTTGCGTCAGCTACTTCGTTAGCGTCCGCTCCAGCGGCCAAAGATTGCCAGCGACAGGATGCGCCCGGCACTTTTCTCTTGCAGAACCACCTCGCCCGCTTCAGTCTGGCCGTTAAGACCGCGCATCATCTCTTCGATGGCGTAGTGCAGGGTGATGGCGGATGCTTTTACGGCGTAGGCCGTGAGCACCACAAAGCGCGGCCGAGGCGCGAGCACTGCGCGGCAGGCTTGCAGCAGCTCGGGCAGCAGGCGGTAGAACTCCCACACCTCGCCCTTAGGCCCGCGCCCGAATTTGGGCGGGTCGAGGATCAGGCCGTCGTAGCGGGTGCCGCGGCGGGCGTCGCGCTGGATAAACTTGAGTGCATCGTCCAGAATCCAGCGGATGGGGCGGTCGGATAGGCCTGAAAGGTCCTGGTTTTCACGCGCCCAGGTGAGCACTTTTTTCGAGGCGTCCACGTGCGTAACGCGCGCGCCTGCCGCTGCTGCCGCGATAGAGGCCAGCCCAGTGTAGCCAAACAAGTTGAGTACAGAAGGGCTTTCTTCCCCGCTGTTGCTGCCTTGCTGTATCTGCCGGGTTACCCAATCCCACTGCGCGGCCTGCTCTGGGAATACGCCCAGGTGGCGTGAGGCGGATAGGGCCGTCCAGAAGCGCAGGTTCTTGT
>JAEZBH010000288.1 GCA_023427285.1 Pseudomonadota bacterium | reverse complement strand
GGCCACCGCCATGGCCCGCGGCCGTGAAGCCGCCGAAGCCGCAGCCGAGACCGCCCGGAAGACCTTCGAGGAAGGCGCAGCAGGCGAGGAACTGCCGCGCATCACCGCCACCGGCTCCATCGCGCTGGCCGATGCCATGGTGCAGCTGGGCCTTGCCGCCACCAAGGGCGAAGCCCGCCGCCTCATCAAGCAGGGCGGCGCACGCGTGAACGGCGAAGCCGTTGCCGACGAAGCGTTCGTCGTCACCCTCGGCGCGGAAGCGGTGAAGATTTCCGCTGGCAAGAAGCGCCACGGATTGGTGGAAGCTGGTTAAGGTTTATGTTTGCAGGACGGACTTGACCCTCCTGCACCTCCCTTTCGTTTTAAAGGGCCGTGTCCTGCTATCCAAGGGCGCGGCCCTTTTCTGTTCAAAACGATAAACGGACGTGTCTCCAGTGCTCTCGGGAAACCCGTTCCGACAAGCGAATGGGGGTGTGGGGGGGTATAGCCCCCCACGAGAGATCACTCTGGGACCGTATCGTCCTTCACCTTGGCCGGGGTGCCGGAGAGGAACAGGCGCAGGAAGCCGGGCGTGAGGCCGGAGGCGGCGTTGACGGTGATCTCAGGGTCGCGGAGTGCGCCCTCGACGCGGTAGTTGAAGCCGATCAGCCCCTCGTGCTTGCCGCCGGTGACGAGCGGGCCGAGCAGCGGGATTTTCCCGATCAGCGAGTTGATGGTGTAGCTGGGCACGACGACGCCCTTCAGGTGGACGCTGCCGAGGCTTTTCTGCACCTGACCCTCAACGGTGATGCCGAGCGCCGGGCCGGTGATGCGCCCCTTCTCGATCGTGAAAACACCCCGGCGCAGATTGAACGGCACCTTGGCGGTCTCGAAGCGGATGCCGCGCCCGGAGAGCGTGTCAGCAAGGCCGGTGAGCGAGGCAAACCCGAGGATCTTGGCGAGAACGGGCGCTTCGGCCAGCCGGAACTCCTCCATCTGGATGGTGCCATCCATGGCAAGGCTTGGGCCGGTGCCGCGCATGTCGCCCTCAACGAGCAGACTGCCGCCGCTGCCGTTGGCGTAGAAGTCGAGCGCGCGGGCCAGCTCGCCCGCTTGCGAGGCCGCCAGCCGGAAGCGCCGCCTCGCCCCTTGGGTCTCGACCTGCGCAGAGAGGTCTGAGGTGCCATCCAGCTTGCCGCTGAAATTGAGATCGGTCAGCAGGTTGGCGTCTGTCTTGAAGTTGAGGGCGGCCCCGCGCACCTCCTGCCCGTTGTAGAGCAGAACCCGCTTGAAGCTGCCGCCGCCCACCATGTCCGGCCAGACGGTCTCTGTCGCAACCGGGGCAGCGGCTGGCGCGGCCGGGCTTTCCTCTCCGTTCACGATGCTGTCCACCAGCGGCTTGACGTCCAACACCTCGCCCCGGATGGCAAGGCGCATGGGCTGGCCCTCAACGTCGAGAACATCAGCCTCGGCGATGTAATAGGGCGTTTGCACCCGGTCGAGAAACCACTGGCGGGACTCGCGCTCGGGATCGAGCACGCCGCGCCCGGTGGCGTGGTAGCGGGCGGATGTCACCTCCAGATCAGAGACCTGATACTGGGTGCCGGTGCGCTTCAGGTTGAAGGTGGCGCGCGCCGCCTCGCCCGGCTTCTTGACGATGCCCAGATTGCGCATGTTGACGGAGGAATCGAGCAGCGAGGCATCGACCCGACCATGCTCGATGAGCTGCCCGCGCCCGACCAGATCCAGCGTCAGGTCGATCGGTCCTTCGACCAGCTCCCCAATGCCATCGTATCCAAGCCGGGTGAGCCGCTCGCCATCGCTGCGGGCAACGACGTGATAGCGGCTGGACGGCTTGCCGCCCGAGACGAAGTTTTCGGTCCAGAGAATGTTGGCAAACTGCGGTCCGACGAAGGCAGTGCCTTCGGCTTTCAGCCCCTTGCGATCAACCGTCACCTGCACCGAGCCGCGCGTCAGGTCGTTGGTGTCGAGCACATTGGGCAGGCCGACATCAAAGCCTTCGGCTCTGCCGGTGAAGTCAACATCGTTCATGCCGACCTGAGAGCGCAGCGGCACGGTGAGTTCGCCAGTCATGGCCATGCGGCCAGCAACCGCGGTCGGCTTCAGCCCGAAGGCGGTGATGTAACCGAGCGGCTTGCTGTCGAGCACCTGAAGCAGGCGGTAGATGGCACCCTGGCCTTTAAGGTCGATGCGGGCGGCCGCCTCACCCCTGGAGGCCAGATCCTCAAGACGGACGATGGAGCCGGACACATTGATGCCGTTGATCTCGCCCTTCGTCACATCGAACCGGAGGGTGTCGCCGATCAGGCGCGCCTTGCCGGTGCCCTTGATGACCGGCGGCATCGGCTTGCGGTAGTGAACGATGAGGTTTTCAAAATCGAACGCGAGATCGGCGTTGTCGTCCTCGCCAGTGCGGGTCAGGGTCAGGTTCAACGAGGGCACCGTGCCCGCCGAGACGTTGCGCTCCACCCACACACGCCCGCCCTCAACAACGCCCTTCGGCCAGAGCCGGTGCAACTGGCGGGTGGTGATGGGGCCGACATGCAGCTGCGCCTCATGCTGCGCGCGGGTCCAGAAGGCGTTGCGGCCTGTGACCTGCACGCCGCCGACGGTGGCGGTGATTGCATCGACGCTGGCGCGCTGGGCCGTGCCGTCCCACGCCAGGGACGCAGAGAGCGGCCCGAGGTCAACGGGCTGGTCCCAGAACTCCGGCAGGGCAAGGCGGCCGCTGTCGGCGCTGATATCCGCCGTGAAGGAGATCACGTCACCCGCCCGCACCTGCGCGGTAACGCGCAGCGGCACATCAATGGTGCGCCCCGCCAGCACCGGATGCACCGCCCCTGCCAGCCCCGAAACTCCTTCGGTGCCAAGCGAAGCCGTGAGCGCCCACGGGCCATAGGGTCTCGCATGGCCATCGAGCCGCAGCGATGCACTGTGACGCGGACCGGCCAGCTC
>JAEZBH010000254.1 GCA_023427285.1 Pseudomonadota bacterium | reverse complement strand
GGGTTATAGACCCCCTGCAAAACTTAAAAACTCAGCCCTGAGCCTCAATCACTTCCAGCTCAGCACCCAGGCCGCGCATCAAATCCACGAAACCGGGGAAGCTGGTGTTGATGGGAGAGGCGTCGTCCACCGTCACCGGGGCCTTGGCGCGCTGGCCGAGCACGGCAAAGCTCATGGCGATGCGATGGTCAAGCTTGGCCGCGACGGTTGCGCCGCCTGCTACCTGCTCACCGCCGGTGCCCTCGACGATCATGCCCTCCGGCTCCTCCGTCACCTTGACGCCGCACGCCTGAAGGCCCGCCGCCATCATGGCGATCCGGTCCGATTCCTTCACGCGCAGCTCACCGATGCCACGCATGATCGTGGTGCCCTCGGCAAAGGCCGCCGCAACCGCGAGAATCGGATACTCGTCGATCATGCTCGGCGCGATCTCCGGCGGCACCATGATGCCCTTGAGCACACTGCCGCGCACGCGAATGTCCGCCACCGGCTCGCCGCCCACCTCGCGCTCGTTCTCATAGGTGAGGTCCGCGCCCATATCCTTCAGGACCGTGAACAGGCCCGCGCGGGTCGGGTTGATGCCAACGTTCTCCACCAGCACGTCAGAGCCCGGCAGAATAGCCGCCGCAACGACCGGGAAAGCGGCAGAGGAGGGATCGCCCGGCACCACGATATTGCCGGGGCGCAGCTCAACCTCGCCGCGCACGTGAATGGCGGTGCCTTCCGGCGTTTCCTCCGTCCACAGATCCGCGCCGAATCCCTTGAGCATCCGCTCGCTGTGATCGCGGGTCGGCTCCTTCTCGATCACGGTGGTGATGCCCGGCGTATTAAGACCGGCCAGCAGAATGGCCGACTTCACCTGCGCCGAGGCAACCGGCAGCGTGTAGGTAATCGGCACTGCCGGAGCGCGGCCCGTCATGGTGAGCGGCAGCCGCCCGCCGCTGCGCGAGACGAACGAGGCGCCCATCTGGCTGAGCGGATCGATCACCCGCTGCATCGGTCGACGGCGCAGCGAGGCATCGCCCGTGAACACGGTTGTGATCGGATGGCTTGCCACCAGCCCCATGATAAGGCGGGTCGAGGTGCCCGAGTTCCCCATGTCCAGCACGTCTTCCGGCTCCTGCAAGCCGCCAACGCCAACGCCGTGAATGGTCCACGCGCCCTCGCCGGTGCGCTCAACGCTCGCGCCGAATGCCCGCATGGCCGCAGCGGTGGCCAGAACGTCCTCGCCTTCCAGCATACCCTCAACCCGGGTTTCGCCCACAGCAAGGCACCCCAGCATCAGCGCCCGGTGCGAGATCGACTTGTCTCCCGGAACACGGACGCGCCCCTTGAGGGCGATGGCAGAGCGGGTAATCAGTGGAAGCATGGATTTTGCTCGGTTTTCTCAGTGAAACGACAGCCAACAACAGGGGCATCCCCCCGGGGAGAATCCTTTTGACAGCGCCTGAGGGCTGTGGCAAGCACGCCGCAGTTCCGTGGCCAGACCCTCTGGCCGCGCCTTTCATTGTTCCTAATCGCCTCCAGAGCCGAGGCGATCGTTCGGGGAGAACCAAACGTGGTGAAGCCGGAGTGGGGTTCGAAGCGGACGTGCCCGCGTTGCAGCACGCGCTTCTATGATCTTGGCAAGGAAGACCCCGTGACCTGCATCAGCTGCGGTGTCACCTGGATTCCTGAGCCGCTCCTGAAGTCCAAGCAGCCGTTGCCGTTCGAAGAGGCAGTCAAGACCAAGGCACGCGCCGAGGGCGATGACGTCGAGCTGGTGGACGATGAGGATCTGCTGGAAGCGGACGACCTGGAAGGCGCGGACGATGCGGCTGACGCCGATCTGGACGACGATGCCGACCTGGCCGAAGTCGTCGATCAGGACATGGACGAAGAATAAAAATTTTTCGTCATTTTGCGCTTGCACACCTTGGCGGCATCCCTTAAAGACCCGCCCACCACACAGCGAGGTGCTCCCAAACACCTCGCCACTGGAACTAAAACGGGGCCGTAGCTCAGTTGGGAGAGCGCTACAATGGCATTGTAGAGGTCAGGGGTTCGATTCCCCTCGGCTCCACCAGGTTTCTCAAAACCCCGGCTCGGCACTCGCCAAGTCGGGGTTTTGTCATTCCGGGCCACCCGGAAATCAGCCCTCCGAAACTTCTCCCCCAAAAGCTTCTTCCAACGACCCCGCATCCACGGTCTGACCGCCCACACCAGCACGCAGCGGCGTAAGCAGACTCACACGCCGCAACGATCTGGCAGCTTCGCTGCCCTAACCGTTCAGGCGCGTGTGTCGCCGCGTCATTTTTTCCCATCCCACATCAGGCTCGGCGCACAGAGCAGACCAGAGTCGAACGCTGCGCCGCACCACGGGGGCCACAGGCAAACCTCATTCCGGGCTCCAAAATGGTTAAAAACGGGCAATTAGATCCGTTTCGGACCTTTTTTTGTCCATTTTCACCAAAAAAATGCAACGATGTGGCCATTTGCCCCCCTCAAAACGCATTTTTCCCATTTTCATGGGCCTAATCGCTCGATAGGACACTCGTGCAGCTCTTAGAGGGGAGTTGCTGGTTGCCTGTACCAAAAGCAAGAAAGTTACAACGTTGACACACACCGACGATCATTCCGATCCTGTACTGGACGAAGTGCTGTCTTCAGTGCTGCGCCGCAACCCTGGCGAGCCCGAGTTCCACCAGGCCGTTCGCGAAGTCCTGGAGAGCCTTGGCCGCGTCATCGCCAAGCACCCCCGCTATGCTGACAACGCCCTCATCGAGCGTATCTGCGAGCCGGAGCGTCAGATCATCTTCCGCGTGCCCTGGGTCAACGACAAGGGCCAGGTCGAAATCAACCGCGGCTTCCGCGTGCAGTTCAACTCTGCGCTTGGCCCGTACAAGGGCGGTATCCGCTTCCACCCCTCGGTCAACCTGGGCATCATCAAGTTCCTGGGCTTCGAGCAGATCTTCAAGAACGCGCTGACCGGTATGCCCATCGGCGGCGGCAAGGGCGGCTCGGACTTCGATCCGCGCGGTCGCTCCGACGGCGAGATCATGCGCTTCTGCCAGTCGTTCATGACCGAGCTGCACCGCCACCTGGGCGAGTACACCGACGTTCCGGCCGGTGACATCGGCGTCGGCGGCCGCGAGATCGGCTACATGTTCGGCCAGTACAAGCGCCTGACCAACCGCTATGAGGCAGGCGTTCTGACCGGCAAAGGCCTCGTTTACGGTGGCTCGCTGGCCCGCAAGGAAGCAACCGGCTTCGGCGCTGTGTACTTCGTCGACCGCATGCTGACCTCGCGCGGCGACACCATCGAGGGCAAGACCGCCGTGGTGTCCGGTTCGGGCAACGTAGCCATCTACACCATCGAGAAGCTGAAGTTCTTCGGCGCCAAGGTCATCGCCTGCTCCGACTCGAACGGCTACATCGTTGACGAAGACGGCATCGACCTGGCGCTCGTGAAAGAGATCAAGGAAGTGCGCCGTCAGCGCATCTCCGAGTACGCACGCCTGAAGGGCGGCCGCAGCCACTACGTGGAAGGCGGCTCCATCTGGAACGTGCCGTGCCAGATCGCCATGCCGTCGGCCACCCAGAACGAGCTGACCGGCAAGGACGCCAAGGCACTGGTCGAGAACGGCGTGATTGCCGTGGGCGAGGGCGCGAACATGCCGTCGACCCCGGAAGCCGTGCGCCTGTTCCAGCAGGCTGGCGTGCTGTTCGCACCCGGCAAGGCGGCCAACGCTGGCGGCGTTGCCACTTCGGCTCTCGAGATGCAGCAGAACGCATCGCGCGACAGCTGGTCGTTCGAGCAGACCGAAACCCGTCTGGCTGACATCATGCGCAACATCCACGACCGCTGCGCCTCGACCGCCGAAGAGTTCGGCGCACCGGGCGACTACGTTCTGGGTGCCAACATCGCCGGCTTCATCCGTGTCGCCGAAGCGATGGACGCCATGGGCGTGATTTAAGCCTGCAGAAAAAAAGAGGCTCCGCTTGCGCTATCGCTCGCGGAGCCTCTTTTTTTATCTGGAGGAAGCATCTGAGCTTCCCCACTCTTAGCCTTACCCAAACGCACGAACTGCTTCAGCAACCCTTGCAG
>JAEZBH010000222.1 GCA_023427285.1 Pseudomonadota bacterium | reverse complement strand
GCTCGGAGATGTGTATAAGTGACTGAATGAAGACTTGGCCGCCACGGCCGTATGGGGCTCGCAGCAGGTCAACCGCATCGGCGAGAGCCAGTACGACGGCGTTTTTGCCATGTGGTACGGCAAGGGGCCGGGTGTTGACCGCTCGGGCGATGCGCTCAAGCACGGAAGTTATGCGGGCAGCTCAGAGCATGGCGGCGTGCTGGTGCTGTGCGGCGATGATCATGCGGCGCGTTCTTCAACTGTTGCGCACCAGAGCGATCATGCTCTGATCCATTTCGGCATGCCGATTCTCAACCCGGCAGACCTTCAGGATTATCTTGATTTCGGCCTCCTTGGCTTTGCTATGTCCCGTTATTCGGGCGCGTGGGTGGGCTTTAAATGCGTGACGGACACGGTTGAGAGTTCGGCAAGCGTTGATGCGCGCCTTGACCGGCTGGACATCCGCACGCCGGATGATTTTGCAATTCCGCCCTCCGGGCTCAACCTGCAACTTGGGGTTATGCCGCTGGTGGCGGAGAGCCGTCAGTTCGAGCTGCGTCTGGCCGCTGTGCAGGCCTTTGCCCGCGCCAATGCGATTGACCGGAGGGCGGTTGGCCGGGCTGTTGGAAACCGCCTCGGCATCGTGACGACAGGGAAGGCCTATCTTGATGTGATCGAGGCGCTGCGTCAGCTCGGGGTTTACGACGCGGCCGAAGATTTTGGCATTGCGGTTTACAAGGTCGGCATGGTCTGGCCGGTGGAGCCGGAAGGCATCCGGTCGTTTGCCGCAGGCTGCGCGGAGCTGCTCGTCATTGAGGAGAAGCGTCCGGTTATCGAGGAGCAGCTGGCCCATATCCTTTATAATATGCCCTCTGAGGCGCGGCCGCGCCTGACCGGCAAGAAGGATGCGGATGGCAAGGTGCTGGTTTCCCAGACCGGCGAGCTTGCGCCTGCAATGGTGGCGCGGGCGATCTACCAGCGCCTCTTGAGCCTGGATATGGGGGCGGAGCAGCTGGCGCGGATCGTGCCGCCAGAAGGCGTGCAGGTAGCAGCGGCTGCGGCCACCGGACTGGTGCGGATGCCGAGTTTTTGCGCGGGCTGTCCGCATAATACGTCAACGCGGGTGCCGGATGGTTCCATCGCCATGGGCGGCATTGGCTGCCATGGCCTTGCGACCTGGTTGCCCGAGCGCAAGACGGTTACGCTTTATCACATGGGCGGCGAGGGCGCGCCTTGGATCGGGCAGGCTCCCTTCGTTAAGCGGAAGCATATTTTCCAGAATTTGGGCGACGGCACCTATTTCCACTCCGGCCTTCTGGCCGTGCGGGCCTGCGTTGCCGCCAATGTAAACATCACCTACAAAATTCTGCTGAACGGCGCGATTGCCATGACCGGCGGCCAGCCGATCGAGGGCGAGAGTTTCGATGGTGCCATCACGGCACCGCGTGTTGCGTCTCAGCTTATTGCCGAAGGCGTCCGCAGGGTTGCCGTCGTGACCGATGATGTCGCGCGGCACGATCCCAGCCAGTTCCCGGCGCAGGTCACCTTCCACCACCGCGATGACCTTGATGCGGTCCAGCGCGAAATGCGCGAGATCGAGGGCGTCTCGGCAATCGTTTATGATCAGAGTTGCGCCACCGAGCGGCGACGTCTGCGCAAGCGCGGCAAGGTTGAGGACCCCAACGTCCGTTTGTTGATCAATTCTGATGTCTGCGAGGGCTGCGGCGATTGCGGCGTGCAATCCAACTGCGTTGCGCTGGAGCCGGTCGAGACCGAGTTTGGCCGCAAGCGGCGGATCAATCAATCCGTCTGCAACAAGGATATAAGTTGCGTCAAAGGTCTGTGCCCAAGCTTTGTCACGGTCAAGGGCGGCAAATTGCGCACCAGCCTGCCGGTTGCGGCGCAAGGGTTTGACGCGATCAGCAGCGCGGGGCTGCCGGAGCCGGAAATCCCTCCTGCCGGGTCGGTTTATTCCATTCTGGTGGCGGGCATTGGCGGCAATGGCGTTGTGACCGTCGGGGCCATTCTCGGTATGGCGGCTCACCTCGACCAGAAGGGAGTCAGCGTGCTCGATATGTCGGGGCTGGCCCAGCGCAACGGTCCCGTCACCAGCCACGTGCGGCTGATGGATGGCACGGGCAGCCATGCGCCCCGTATTCCTGAGCACGCGGCTGATCTGATTATTGGCTGCGACCTTGTGGTGGCCTCAGGTGCCGAGAGCCTCTCGAAGATGGATACGCGCCGCACGGCGGTTGTTTACAACCGGTTCGTTGCGCCCACTTCGGCTTTTGCGACCAACCCGGATCTGGATTTCGGCGATCAGAAGCTGGCCGAGGCGATTGCGCGCCATGCCAATCCGGCGCGGATGACCGGCGTTGATGCCACCAGCATTGCGTCTTCCATGCTGGGCGATGCCATCGGCGCGAACCTGTTCCTGATCGGCCTTGCCTGGCAGAAGGGTCTGATCCCGCTGCGCCGTGAAAGTCTGGAGGAGGCGATCCGCCTCAACGGTGCAGCAGTTACGCTGAACATGCGGGCTTTCACGCTCGGGCGGATGGCGGCGGTGAACCCGGCGCAGGTTGAGGAATGGCTGTCCCGAAGCGCGGCCCGCATCACGCCAAAAATCGAAAGCCTGGACGATGTCATTGCTACCCGCCAACAGCTGTTGCGGGATTTTCAGGGTGAAGCTCTGGTTCAGCGCTATCAGGCGCTGGTGGATCGTGTCCGACAGGAAGAAACAGCAGTGGCTGGCACAACGGGGGCGCTGTCGATGGCAGTCGCCAAGGCTTACGCGCATGTCCTTTATTACAAGGACGAATATGAAGTCGCCCGTCTCTACGCCAGCCCCAAGTTCCGTGACCAACTGGCGGCCCAGTTCGAGGGTGATTATACCTTTGAGTTCAATTTGGCACCGCCGCTTCTGGCACGCCGGGACGCTGATGGCCGACCGCGCAAGATCCGCTTCGGTTCATGGATGCGCCACGGGTTTGCAGTTCTGAGCAAGCTCAAGGGGCTGCGCGGCGGTCCGCTCGATCCGTTCGGCTACATGGCGCACCGCAAACTGGAGCGACAGTTGGCTGGCGAATATGAGGCGCTGGTGGAAAGGCTGCTGGTGAGTCTGACGGCAGACCGGCTGGCAGACGCTGCGAGGATTGCGGAAAGCTACACCCGCGTGAAGGGCTACGACGTCGTCAAGGAGGCCAAACTGGCTGAGGTGCGCGCAAGCGTTGCCGAGGCGCTGGCCACCTATGAGGCGGCACCCCGGCGGGTTGCCTGACGGCACAAGGGAATTGGAACAGGGATACGCGTCATGGATTTTAATCTGCGCCCGGAAGAGTTGGAATTCGTGCGGCAGGTTCGCGAGTTTCTCGATGCACAGGCCGAGCGGCCCGATGCGGATGAGGTGATGGCGCCGGACCGCGATGCCCATTCCCAGCTTGCAGATAGCGCCGAGCGGCGTGCGTTCAACAAGCGCATGGCAGAAAAGGGATATCTTGGGATGTCCTGGCCCGTCGAATACGGCGGTCAGGAGCGCGAAGGCATTTACGAATATCTCCTGAACGAAGAGCTGGCGCTGCGCGGCATGCCGCTCATCGGCAAGGGTGTTGGCTGCGTTGGCAAGACGATTATCCGCCACGGCTCGGAGGAAATGAAAGCGGCGTTCCTGCCGAAGATTCTGGCGGCAGATGTGGAGTTCGCGCTGGGC
>JAEZBH010000169.1 GCA_023427285.1 Pseudomonadota bacterium | reverse complement strand
TCGATTGACGAAATCAGGCCAATTTTGGTCCGGAAAAGCTAGGAATTACCTTATTTTATTTGGGCCGGGTCTCCAGAGAGTTTGCCGGAAACACGATCCGAAAAACGAAGGGGAGTGCAGAGGACTGCGTCCCTCTGCGAAACAAGTATTTAAAAAATAAAATAAAAATAGCGCCAGCTTGCCGCTCACGCTTCCAGTTCGGTGTCCCAGTAGAGGTAGTCGCGCCAGGTTTCGTGGAGGAACCGGGGCGGGAAGGCGCGCCCGTTCTGTTGAAGCTGGAAGGTGGTTGGCTGGTGCGGCCGGATGCGCGGGTGCATGCCGGCCTCGCGCGGGGTGCGGCCGCCCTTGCGCAGGTTGCAGGGGGCGCAGGCGGTGGTGACGTTCTCCCAGGTGGTGCGCCCGCCGTGGGAGCGGGGGACGACGTGATCGAAGGTCAGGTCTTCGCCCGCGCCGCAATAGGTGCAGGCGAAGTGATCGCGCAGGAACAGGTTGAACCGGGTGAAGGCGGGGAAGCGCGCGGGTTTGACATACTGTTTGAGGCTGATGACCGAGGGCAGCTTCATGGTGAAGCTGGGGGAATGCACTTCGCGCTCATACTCCGCAACGATGTTGACCCTCTCAAGGAACACGGCCTTGAGAGCCGTCTGCCAGTCCCACAAACTCAAGGGGTAGTAGGACAGGGGCGTGCAGTCCGCGTTCAGGACCAGCGCGGGGCACTGTTCCAGCTTCGGGAGGGCAGGCTCCTTTTTCGGCAGGGCCGCAGGGTGGTGCATTGAGGGTTCGCTTTCGCTTCCTGTGAGGAAAGCGACCGCAAGCGATCGGACTTGTCGCACTCAAGCCGGCCGACGGGGCCGCTCGATAAACTGTTCCGCAACGACACGATTTCTACCACAGCTCGTGTTGCAGCATAATGACATGACATGATCTGGTATCGTCAAGTCCGTGATTGCGTAACGAGGTGCTCCGGTTGGAGGAAATGCCCGGAAAGCGCGGCAGATATTCTGTTGCAGCCGGGCGGGGAGCCGATTTTTGAAGAGAGAACGAGCAGATTCTCTCCGTGGCGGCCCCCGGCCTGAGGGGGTAGCCCCCGGTCCGACAGGGTTTGTCTCACAATGAGAAAGAGCAAAGCGCCACGCCACAACACCTGTTTGATCAACGCCAGGCCTGAATCTGCGAGCCTGACCCTGCAAGTCCGATCCTTTACGCAACGCCCTCATTCACACCTGATGTTCCGCTTTTATTCTCACCCGCCCCGCCCGTCAATAGGAAAAAAGCAATAACAACGATTTAAATCCTTCGATGGATGGCGCGGATACTCTTCCGCAGGGCGCGGCTCGGTATTAGGGTTCCGGCCATGTCATCCAACAGCTCTTTGTCTGTCGTCACCCGCTTTGCGCCGTCGCCCACCGGTCGGCTGCATCTGGGGCATGCCTATTCTGCGCTCCTCAATGCCCGGTATGCCGAGCAGCACGGCGGGCGCTTTCTCGTGCGCATCGAGGATATTGACGGCACCCGCTGCCGCCCGGAGCTGATCGAGGGCATCTATGAGGATCTGGCGTGGCTGGGCCTTGCGTGGGAAACCCCCGTGCGCCGCCAGAGCGAGCACATGGAGGAGTACCGCGCGGTGCTGACCCGGCTGGAGGCGCAGGGGCTGCTCTACCCGTGCTTTTGCACCCGCCGCGACATTGCCGCCGAAGTTGCCCGCTCGGGCGCGGCCCCGCATGGCCCGGATGGCCCGCTTTATCCCGGCCTGTGCAAGCATCTGTCCGCCGAAGAGCGGCAGGCGCGCCTCAGCAGCGGCGCGGCCTATGCCCTGCGGCTGCACACGGACCGCGCCGTTCAGCAGACCGGGCCGCTGGCGTGGCACGATGCCGAGGCCGGAGAGGTGCCAGCCGATCCGCTCAGCCTTGGCGATGTGGTGCTGGCCCGCAAGGAGACGCCCACCAGCTATCATCTGGCCGTTACGGTCGATGATGCGCTGCAAGGCGTCACCTACATCATTCGCGGGCAGGATCTGTTCCACGCCACCCACATTCACCGGCTGTTGCAGGCGCTGCTTGGGCTGCCAACGCCGCACTACCGCCACCACGGGCTGCTGACCGACGAGAACGGCCAGCGGCTGGCCAAGCGGGCGGGCTCGCCCTCGCTGGCGGACTTGCGCGAGGAGGGCTGGACGCGGGAGGATGTGCTGCGCCGCCTCGGGTTTGAAGCCTGATTTGCCGGGAGAGGAGAAAACCGTTAATCCACTCGTTCGCCAGTCACGGATTGTCGCTCAGGGCTGGCGGTCTTGTTGAGGATGGAGACTTATGAACGGTTTCATCATTTTTGTGATTGTCATCGGCGCGTTGCTCACGGTGGCCGCGCTGGGTCGTGGTCTCTACCTCCTCGCCTCCGGCAAGGACATCTCGGGCCGCAAGCAGAACCAGATGATGTGGTATCGCATCATGTTTCAGGCGCTGACCATTCTGGCGGTCATCATCCTGCTGCTGGTGGTTAAAGATTAAACGAAGGGCTTGGGGCAATGGTTAAACTGACGAAAATCTACACCCGTGGCGGCGACCAGGGGCAAACCAGCCTTGTGGACGGTAGCCGTCTGCCCAAGCACGCCATCCGTATCGAGGCTTACGGCACGGTCGATGAAGCCAGCTCGGTCATCGGCCTTGCGCGGCTGCATACCGGGGGGAAGGCCGAGACCGCAGATATCGACGCGGCGTTGTCGCGCATCCAGAACGACATGTTCGATCTGGGCGCAGACCTTGCCACGCCCGGTTTGGACATGGAGAACGCGCTGCGCATCCAGCCCGCACAGGTTGAGCGGCTTGAGCAGGAGATCGACGCGCTGAACGCCGAGCTTCAGCCGCTGAACAGCTTCATTCTGCCGGGCGGCTCTCCGGCGTCTGCCTATCTGCATCTGGCCCGCACCGTGGTGCGCCGGGCCGAGCGCATGACGACGGCGGCGGCCCAGCAGGAGCCGATCAACCCGGTCGCCATCCAGTACCTTAACCGCCTGTCGGATTATATGTTCGTGCTTGCGCGGTATCTGAACGGCAAGGGCACGGCGGATGTGCTGTGGGTTCCGGGGGCGAACCGCTGATCCGGGCCTGAAATTTGCGATAATTTCAAACTGGATGTAGAGCAGCGTGCAGTTTGTGCTGTTTTGCTGACCCTGTTTTGCCAACCCTGTCATAAATGAGATGTGCGGCTAGCGGCGAGGCGATTTGTGGACGGTCGGAGTTGACACCGCTGGTCGGTTTGACGCAAACGCCTGACCGTTGGCGTAATCGTCAACCATGGAATTCGGGGGACGAAGGTTCTCCTCCTCCCGTGGCCGCAGAGGAGTGATGGAA
>JAEZBH010000167.1 GCA_023427285.1 Pseudomonadota bacterium | reverse complement strand
TTTCGGACTCGCCGTGGCCTTCGCCCTGGAACTCGCCGTTGGTCTCGCCGCTGCGGCGACGACGACGGCGGCGACGACGGCGACGGCCGCCCTCGTTCTCGCCCTGATCGCCAGTGTCGCGGGCTTCACGGGCCTCGCGCGGCTCACGCTCTTCGCTGGCCGGACGCTCGGAGGTTTCTTCGTCTTCGATATCCTCCTCGTCCTCGATCAGCAGATCCTCCTCATCGGGCTCTTCAGCCGGGACGGGTTCTGCGGCGAGTTCGATCGGAGCAATGGCCGGCGGCGGGCCGGAGCGCTCGATCTCGTAGTTCGGGACGATCAGGTCGGGCTTCGGCTCAACCTCGACGAGGATGCCGTAGCGCTCTTCGATCTCGGTCAGCTCGGCGCGCTTGCGGTTGAGGACGTAGATGGCGACCTCTTCGGGCACGCGCAGCACCAGATGCGAGGCGCGGGCCTTGATCGCTTCTTCCTCCACCGCGCGCAGCACGTGCAGCGAGGACGACTGGATGGTGCGGATGAAGCCTGCGCCGTTGCAGTGCGGGCAGACATGGGTGGACGCTTCCAGAACGCCGGTGCGCAGGCGCTGGCGCGACATTTCCATGAGGCCGAAGTTGGAGATGCGGCCCACCTGGATGCGGGCGCGATCGTTCTTCAGCGCTTCCTTCAGGCGGCGCTCGACATTGCGGACGTTGTTCTTGTCCTCCATGTCGATGAAGTCGATGACGACAAGGCCGGCCATGTCGCGCAGGCGCAGCTGGCGGGCGATTTCGTCGGCGGCCTCAAGGTTGGTCTTGTGGGCCGTTTCTTCGATGTTGTGCTCTTTGGGCGCCCGGCCCGAGTTGATGTCGATGGACACCAGCGCTTCGGTCGGGTTGATGACGATGTAGCCGCCCGAGCGCAGCTGGACGACGGGCCGGTACATGTTCTCAAGCTGCGCTTCCACCTGATAGCGATGGAAGAGGGGCACGCGGTCGCGGTACAGATGCACCTTCTTGGCGTGGCTGGGCATCAGGAGGCGCATGTAATCCTTGGCGGCGCGGTAGCCCTGATCGCCCTCAACCCAGATTTCATCCACATCGCGCGAGTAGATGTCGCGGATGGCGCGCTTGATGAGGCTGCTGTCCTCATAGATCAGCGCGGGAGCAACCGAGTTCAGGGTCTGCTCGCGGATCTCGTCCCACAGGCGGGAGAGGTAGTCGAAGTCGCGCTTGATCTCGGTCTTGGTGCGCTTCAGGCCCGCCGTGCGGATGATGCACCCCATGCCCTTGGGCAGTTGCAGCTCGGACATGATCGACTTCAGGCGACGACGATCGGTCTGGCTGGAAATCTTGCGGGAGATGCCGCCGCCGTGGGTGGTGTTGGGCATCAGCACCGAATAGCGACCGGCCAGCGACAGGTAGGTGGTCAGAGCCGCGCCCTTGCCGCCGCGCTCTTCCTTCACGACCTGAACCAGCAGGATCTGGCGGCGCTTGATGACTTCCTGAATCTTGTAGCGACGACGCAGGGCGGTGCGCCGACGGCGCATGTCTTCCTCGGCGTCTTCGTCGTGCTCGTCTTCGTTGCCCGCGCTACCGCCTTCGCTGGTCTCGCCCGCGTCGGCGCCTGCTGCTTCCTCGGTGTCTTCGCGGCTCTCGTCTTCCTGATCGTCGGAGGCGGCGCTATCGGCGTCGTCGTAGCGGCTGGCGGCGAACTCTTCCTGAAGCAGGGCTTCGCGATCCTCGACCGGGATCTGGTAATAATCGGGGTGGATTTCGCTGAACGCCAGGAAGCCATGGCGATTGCCGCCGTATTCAACGAACGCGGCCTGAAGCGAGGGTTCGACCCGGGTTACCCGTGCGAGATAGATATTCCCTTTAAGCTGCTTCTTGGTTTCTGCTTCGAAATCAAATTCTTCAATACGGGTTCCGCGCACCACGGCAACCCGGGTTTCCTCCGGGTGGCGGGCGTCGATCAACATACGTGTGGACATTCAAAGTTCTCCATGCGCGCAGCCGGGCAGGCGCGCTAAGGCGCCCGGCTCGTGCGACTGCGTGTGTCTGTGGGTACAGCCGGCCGCCAACGCGGCGCAGCGTAAAACGTTGCAGGGGAAGGACGCCAAATGGCCGTGTGATGACAGGCGCGGCACAAGGAAGGTTCTTCACCCTTTCCTCAGCCCTCTCGCCCGCCAATCGGCCCATTGATTGCAATCCTTGTCGTCAAAGCGTTCCGTTCAGCCTGACCTGGCAATACATCGATCCCAACAAGGGGCCGGGTGGCAAGGGCATGACGCTGAGCGCGTTGAAATCCGAAACTGTAACAGTTGGACAGCTAACACCAATTTGGACAATCCACAACCCAAGTCAGTATTTCGATGCATGTTGGATATACAGTTTATCGCCTCGGTCCTTGTTCAGCGGGGCTTGGCCGACTAATGTGCAGCTAATCCACAACACTCAGTTCAATGAACCAGCAGCGGGAAAATCCCCTCTACAGCGGCAACGAACGGGCGTGAGAGCAGGACAGGAAGCGATGATCGGCACTTTGCCGGGCAACCGGGGCGGCTGTTTTCAGGCAAACCACACAAGGTCGGGCGGGCTGGCAGGCGTTCGGCGGCTCTCAGCGGCGCTGATGCTGATGCTGGGATTACTGGTGCTGGCACTTCCGGTTGAGGCGGCGCGGATCACCGGCCTGTCGGCCATGGCGCAGGGCAGCGACGCGGCTGTGGTTATTGATCTGGATGCGGGCTTTGCCGCGCCCACCCTGTTTTATCTGGACGGACCGCAGCGCATCGTGATCGATTTTCCGGGCACGCGGCTGGCCGGTCCCAACCGGGCGGAGGGCAGCGGGCCGGTCAAATCCGTGCGCCTTGCCCAGAACACGCCGGAGATGAGCCGCCTTGTGATCGACCTTGCCGAAGGGGCGGTTGCCAGCGTCGATCCGGCAGGCGTCTCGGGTCGTCATGGCGTGCGTCTGCTGGTCAGCCGCGACCAGAAGGGCTTTGCCAGCGCGCTGAAGCAAGGCCGCCGCACGCTGGCCCTGAGCGCGGCCACGGGAGCCGCCGCGCCCGCGCCCGTGCTAGCCGGGACAGTTCCCCCTCAGGTGCAGGCGGCGGTTGCAGCGGCCACTCAGGAGACGGCTCCGGTTCAGGCGGCTCCGGTTCAGACAGCAGCCGCTGTGCCGGTTGTGGCGCCGGTTGTTGCGGCTCAGCCTCCGGTCAACGCGCCGTCAACGCCGCTGGGGCCGGTGGCGCGCGGTGCAAAGCCCGTGGTGGTGATTGATGCGGGTCACGGCGGGCAGGACCCCGGCGCGCCGAGCGTCATCAAGGGCAAATGGGAAAAGGAAGTCACGCTGGCCATTGCCAAGGCGATCAAGGAGGAGCTTGACCGCTCGGGCAAGGTGAAGGCGGTGCTCACCCGCTCGACCGACATTTTCATTCCACTGGGTCGGCGCGTGGACATTGCGCGCGCGGCTGGCGCGAACCTGTTCATCTCGATCCACGCGGACTCGATCGGCCGCCCGGACGTGCATGGCGCAACGGTTTACACGCTGTCTGAAACCGCATCGGACAAGGAAGCCGAGCGGCTGGCCGCCAAGGAAAACAAGGCGGATATTATCGCGGGCATCAACCTTGGCGCGGAAAGCCAGGACGTGACCGACATCCTGATCGACCTCGTGCAGCGGGAGACCAAGAATCTCTCCGCCGAGTTCGCGGGCATCGTGGTGCGCGAGGTGGGAAAATACCGTTATTTCCGCTCCAACAATCATCGTTTTGCCGGTTTCCGCGTTCTCCGGGCACCGGATGTGCCCTCCGTGCTGCTGGAGACGGGCTATATGTCCAACCTTGAGGACAGCAAATTCCTGTTCACCGAAGCCGGGCAGCGGACCATTGCGCGCGGCGTGCGTGTGGCGGTGGAATCCTATTTCCAGCGGACGCTGGCGCGGACCTCCGTGGCCGCCGGGGGCCTTTGATCGGCCTGCCTTGACCTGCGGCGAGGAAGCGACAATCTGGCTGAATTAGAGGTGGCTGGGTTCAATTGGGACAGGCGGGCCGGTTGCCTTCACCTTCGAACCGCCTTAAACGCGGGTTTCGCGACAGAGTAAGGAACGTCAGCGTGGCTGAACCGGGCCAAAACGATCACCAGAACGACCCGTCCGACCGTGTGCAGCAGGGCCGCCTCAAGGGCTTGGCGTCTCTCAGCCGGGGCAAGAAATGGCTGCTGGGCGGCGGTGCGCTGATGGCGCTCGGACTGGTGGCGGGCGGTCTGCTCTATGCCTCGATGGCGCAGGACCTGCCTTCGGTCGAAGAGCTGGCGGGCTATGAGCCGGACCTGCCGACGACGGTGCTGGCGGGCGATGGGTCCATTCTGACGGTGTTCCAGCGCGAGCGGCGTATCTACACCTCCTATGAGGAAATTCCCGAGCGCATCCGTCACGCCTTCATCTCGGCGGAAGACAAGACCTTCTACAGCCACAGCGGTCTTGATTACGCGGGCATTTTGCGCGCGGTCATCACCAACGTGCGCAACATGGGCAGCGACAAGCGCCTCGTGGGCGCGTCCACCATCACCCAGCAGCTGGCGCAGGCAATGAATCTGGGCCGCGAGGTGAGCTACACCCGCAAGCTGCGCGAGGCCATTCTGGCCAAGCGGCTTGAGGAGGCCATGCCCAAGCAGCGCATTCTTGAGCTGTACCTGAACCAGATTTTCCTTGGCCGGAACAGCTATGGCGTGGGCGCGGCCTCGCTGGCCTATTTCAACAAGCCGCTGGACGAGCTGACGATCGAGGAGGCGGCGTTCCTGGCCTCGCTTCCCAAGGGGCCAAGCCTCTACGGCCAGCCCAAGTACCGCGACATGGCAACCGAGCGGCGCAATTACGTGCTCGGCCAGATGCGGGACAACGGCTACATCACGCCCGCGCAGTATGATGCGGCGGTCAGCAAAGAGATCGTACTCGCGCCGGTGCAGTCTCGCACCCGCTCGCGGCTGGGCGAGTATTTCGTTGAGGAAGTGCGCCGGACGCTCATTGACGTGTACGGCGAGGACAAGGTTTATGGCGGCGGTCTGTGGGTTTACACCTCCATCGACCCGCAAATGCAGCAGGCGGCAGAAACCGCCATGCGCGACGGCTTCCTGCGCTTCGAGCGCGCCCGCGACTGGCGCGGCCCGTTCGATACCATTGAACTGGGCGAGGGCTGGGAGAAGCGCCTGAACGCGCTGGACGTGCCGCTGGGCTACGAGGAATGGCGCGCCGCCGTGGTGCTGGAAAAGCAGGGCGGCACCTCCATCCTCGGCTTCGGCGACGGCACGCGCGGGCGGATGCCCGCCGAGCACGCCACCCGCCGCATGAAGGGTCAGCCTGCCTCGCAGCACCTGAAGCCGGGAGACGTTATTCCGGTGGCCCCCGTTTCGAAGGCGGCCAACACCTACGCGCTGCGCCAGATCCCGCAGATCTCGGGCGGGTTCGTGGCGATGGATACGCTCTCTGGCCGCGTGCTGGCGCTGGTGGGCGGGTTCGATGCGCGCCGCAGCCAGTTCAACCGTGCGACCCAGGCGATGCGCCAGCCGGGCTCGGCGTTCAAGCCGATCGTCTATGCCGCCGCGATGGACAACGGCTTCACCCCGGCCTCGGTGGTGCTGGATGAGGATTTCTGCGTCAATCAGGGCGCGCGGCTCGGCGTGAAGTGCTTCCGCAACTTCTCAGGGCGCGGCACGGGTCCGCAGACGCTGCGCACCGGCCTTGAGCAATCGCGCAACCTGATGACCGTGCGCCTCGCCAACAGCGTCGGTATGCCCAAAGTCGCTGAAATGGCCGAGCGGCTGGGCATTGCCGACAAGATGAGCCCGGTGCTGGCCATGTCGCTGGGCGCAGGCGAGACCACGGTCATGAAGCTGGTGACCGCCTACGGCATGTTGGCCAACGGCGGCAAGCAGATGGACCCGACGCTGATCGACCGGGTGCAGGATCGCCACGGCAAGACCATCTACAAGACCGACAAGCGCAATTGCCCAAGCTGCGTGGCCGCCGAATGGCAGGGCGAGGGCATGCCGGTGGTGGCAGATGCCCGCAAGCAGGTGATCGACCCGCGCACCGCCTATCAGGTGGTTCATATGCTTGAAGGCGTGATTGCGCGGGGCACGGCGACCCGCCTGCGCGATCTCGACCGGCCGATGGCGGGCAAGACCGGCACCACCAACAACTCGCACGACGTGTGGTACGTGGGCATGACCCCGGACCTCGCCGCCGGTCTTTACCTTGGCTATGACACGCCGCGCTCGATGGGCAGCTGGGCGCAGGGCGGCACCGTTGCCGCGCCGATCTGGAAGCAGTTCGCCGAGGCCGCGCTGAAGGATGCCCCCAAGCCCCAGTTCATGGCCCCGCAGGGCCTGCGCTTCGTCAAGGTGAATCGGAAGACCGGCAAGCTCGCCAACTACGACGGGCCGGACGTGATCTGGGAAGCCTTCAAGCCGGGGCAGGAGCCGCGCCCCTACGTCTCGCTGAACGGGCCGCAAACCGTGCAGTCCGACACCGAGTTCGTCGAGACGATGGGCGGGATTTACTGACATTGAACGGTGAGTAGTGCAG
>JAEZBH010000120.1 GCA_023427285.1 Pseudomonadota bacterium | reverse complement strand
CCGCTGGGCTTTCCGGTGCTGGACGTGGGCGTGACGCTGGTGGACGGCAAGTTCCACACGGTGGACTCGTCAGACATGGCCTTCCAGATCGCCGGACGCATGGCGATCACCGAGGCGCTGCCGGACTGCACGCCCGTGCTGCTGGAGCCGATCCTTGCCGTAAAGCTGCACGTGCCCTCCGGCTATACCGCCAAGGCCAATCAGGTGGTCACCACCCGTCGCGGCCAGATCCTCGGCTTCGACGCTCGTCCCGGCTGGACCGGGTGGGACACGGTGGAGGCGCATATTCCGCAGTCAGAGATGCATGATCTCATCATCGAGCTGCGCTCCCTGACGGAAGGCGCAGGCACGTTTACGGCCGAGTTCCATCACCGGGCCGAGCTAACCGGGCGGCTGGCGGAGATGGTCGTCAAGCAGCAGCAGGCAGCGGAGTAAAGCGGCTTTCGGGTCAAGCTCCCGGCTCAGTCTCTCGGGTCTGCATCGCGGTGCGGCGTGCGGTTGCCCGCCGCATCGTCGTACCCGCGCCGGGCCGAGAGGAACACCAGCGCCATCAGTCCGCCGCCAACGACCAGAGAGAGCACGACGCCGACAATCAGCGCCGCGATGCCGTGGCCCGACATTTTGACGACGCCCATCTCCTGCCAGGAAATGACGACGAAGACGGCCACGGCCGCCAGAATGCCCAGCAGCGAGGCGATGACCAGAAAACGGCCCACGGCACTCTCCTTTAGAGCGGTTTGCAACCTGCTCGGCAAGCAGGTCGCCCGCTTCTCAAGTTATTTGTTGGTCGCGCTTTCTTAAACGCAAAGCGTGCGCTTTGCTCGAAAGTCGCTCTCTAAACCCAAGGTGCGTTGGCGAACGCAAACAGCAACGTGCGTTGGCGAACGCAAACAGACAGCCCGGCCCGACCGGCGCCGGGCCGTTCATAGCCCTAGTTGAGGGCGCTCACCATATCCTCGGCTGTCGCACCGTCCTTCATGGCGCGCAGATCATGATAGATCAGGCCAACGATGATGGCGGTGAAGGCCGCAATGAGGCTGGCAACCACAACGCTTGCCACCAAGGAGATGCCCAGGGGCCGGAAGATCAGATCAACGACCCAGCCGATCAGGAGCGAGGTGATCCAGACGATGATCTGGAAAGCCAGCAGCACCCAGCGGTTGCCTTCGGTCAGCCGGATGCTGCGGCGCAGCGCTGCAACCAGCGGCAACTGCTCGGCCACGGCGGCGGGCACGGCCACATAAAACACCAGCATGAAGATGATGCCGGGGACGATGAACAGAACGAGGCCAACGCCGGTAATGAGTGCCACCGCCAGACCTGCGAGAATGCCCGGCACCGAAATCTTGATCCCGTAGCTGTACAGCACGCCGATGCTGGCGGGTCCGAGGCCAAGCATGTGCCGGAGCACGGCATAAAGCATCGTGCCGACCAGAATGGCCTGCCCCACAGCCGCGAACAGCGCCCCGAGCAACAGCGCCCCGCCATTGGTGGGCATCTCGCCCGGCATGGGAAACTGCGATTGCAGGTACATTCCCGGCAAGCCGACCACCACGAGGGCCAGCAGCAGCGCGCCCGGCAAATTGCGCCCCAAAATGGTGAAGGCGCGCTCTAGGATCGAGGAAAAATTAAGCTTCTCAGACATGAAACGTTCCTGCATCAGAACAGGGCCGGACGCAAGCAGGCGTCTTTCAGGAAGAACAGGCAGCTTCACCGGCAGGAAAGCGCGGCAAGCCGACTGAATATTTCCAGCGAATTTTTGGCTTTAGGTGCAACGCCTGAGCGAACAAGTCGCTGCTGTTGAAATGCCGGTTGCGCGCCCGGCATGAGCGCTCAGGCGAACTGGCGCACGGTCTCGATGAAACGCTGCACGGAGATGGGCTTGGCAATGTAGGCCTCGCAGCCGCCCTCGCGGATACGCTCCTCATCGCCCTTCATGGCAAAGGCGGTCACGGCGATGACCGGGATATGCTTCAGCTCCTCGTCGTCCTTCAGCCAACGGGTCACCTCAAGACCGGAGACTTCGGGCAGCTGAATGTCCATGAGGATGAGGTCAGGCTTGTGCGCGCGCGCAAGCTCCAGCACCGCACGGCCATCGCGGGTGCGGATGGTGGAAAACGCGTGAGCCTCAAGCAGATCGCAGAAGAGCTTCATGTTGAGCTCATTATCTTCTACGACGAGAATGCTCTTTGACACGGCCTCCTCCATGCTCCCCCCAGTGCTGGCAGCGCGTCACGCCTCGGCACGAGATACAACTAACACCTGCCGGTCTCTTGACCACAATATACTTAAAGAAGCGTCACCATTAAGGATAGCAAATGTTGCCTGTAGCAAAGATCGAAGCCGCTGAAGTGGTGGCCCTGCGCTGCATCGTGGAGATTGCGGGCGACGCGGACCTGGGCCCGCGCTTCCTGACCCTGACCGGGCTGGATGCGGACGGCCTGCGCGCCAGTCTGGGGGAGCGCTCCACGCTGGCGGCAGCGCTTGGCTTCCTGCTGGAGCACGAGCCCTCGCTGCTGGCAGTTGCCGGACGGGCCGGACTTGAGCCAAAAGAGATCACAGACGCCGCCGACGCGCTCGGGGCGGCGTACCGGGATTACTGATCTGTTCGCGAACAGAGACCTTGAGCGTTGAAGGAAGAGTGAGCTGCCATGGCGCGTCCCCTGTTGATTTGCGATTGCGATGAAGTTCTGGTGCGGTTCATCGAGCCGTTCGAGGCTTATCTTGGCCGCGAAGGCTATGCCCT
>JAEZBH010000119.1 GCA_023427285.1 Pseudomonadota bacterium | reverse complement strand
ACTTCATCCAGACCTATCTGGTGGAGGAAGGCCCGCGCTACAAGTTCGGCAAGATCGACGTTGAAAGCCGCATTCGCGACCTGCACCCGGACATGCTGCGCGCGCTCATCGGCATCAGGGAAGGCAGCTGGTACAACGCCAAGCAAATTGAAAGCACGATCGAGAGCCTGACCGAAACCGCCGGTCTGTTCGGTTACGCGTTTGCGGAGATCCGTCCGCAAATCAACCGCAACAAGGAAGACCTGACGATGGACGTAACGTTCGTCGTCAACGAAGCGCCGCGCGTCTATGTCGAGCGGATCGACGTGAACGGCAACGTGCGCACGCTGGACAAGGTCGTCCGTCGCGAGTTCCGTCTGGCCGAAGGCGACCCGTTCAACAGCTTCAAGGTTCGCCGCTCACGCGACCGTATCCAGTCGCTCGGCTTCTTTCAGGAAAATCTGGAAATCGAGCAGAAGCCGGGCTCCGCGCCGGATCGCGTCATTCTGGAAGCCAACGTGGAGGAAAAGTCCACGGGCGAACTCCAGATCGGCGCGGGCTTCTCCAGCCTTGAGCGTTTCATCGCCGACGTGTCGGTGACCGAGCGCAACCTGATGGGCCGGGGCCAGGAAGCGCGGCTGAGCTTCACGCTGTCCAGCTACCGCAACGAGCTGGAGCTGTCGTTCACCGAGCCGTACTTCCTCGACAAGAACCTGGCCGCCGGTATCGACGTCTTCCGGCGCGACCTGAACAGCTTCCGCTACAACAGCGTGGGCGACAACGACCGCCAGACGACCTACGAGGAAGTCACCACCGGCTTCCGTCTGCGCTCGGGCTTCCCGATCACGGAGTTCTGGTCGCTGGGTCTGCGCTACGGCCTGTCGCAGGCTGAGGTCTCGCTGGATCGCGGCGTGTACTTCACCAACGGTCAGTGCAACCTGTTCACCGCCGGTACCTACCTGTGCGATCTCGTCGGCCCCAGCGGCAAGTCGAACCGCACCACCTCCGCGCTTGGTTACACGCTGGTGTTCGACAACCGCGACAACTCCATCCGGCCGAGCCGCGGTCAGCGCTTCACCTTCAGCCAGGATGCAGCCGGTATCGGCGGCGGTGTTCACTACGTGAACAGCCGCGTTGATTACGACCGCTACACCAACCTGTTCAATTCGGGCTGGATCCTGCGCTCGGGTGTTGAGGGCGGCTGGGTGTTCGGTTGGGGCGGCGAGGAGGTGCGCGTCAACGACCGCTTCTTCCTCGGCGGCCCGCGTATTCGCGGCTTTGCTATCCGCGGCATCGGCCCGCGCTCGGTGCGTACCTGCACCGCCGCAGGCGTGACCGCGAAAACCTGTCCCGCCGAGGGGCTGTCCTATGACGATCCGCTCGGCGGCGAAATGTATTACCTCGGCAGCGTCGAACTCGAAGTGCCGCTGGGGGCAGGTGCGCGCGAAATGGGCTTGCGCACCTCGGCCTACGTTGACGTAGGCAGCCTGTGGAAGGTCAGCAAGGCATCCTCGTTGGGCTCGAACACAGGCGTGAGCGAGGTGCTGCTCGGCGATTCCGCCAAGCCGCGTGTATCTGTAGGCGTTGGCGTAATGTGGAATTCACCGTTTGGTCCGTTCCGGATCGACCTTGCCAAGGCTTTGGTCAAGCAAGAGGGTGACGACACCGAAGTCTTCCAGTTCAACATAGGGACTAATTTCTAAAATGAAAAAAGTACTCCTGACCGCTTCTGTCACTGCGGCTCTGGGTCTGGCTCTGCTCGGCCCCGCCGCAGCGCAGCAGGCTGCACCGGCTGCCGCTCCGGCCGTCTCCTACCTCGTGGTTGATCTGAACCGTGTCGTGATGGAATCGGCAGCTCTGAAGGCTGCTCAGCCGACCCTTGACGCCAAGGGCAATGCTCTGGAAGCAAAGGCAAAGACCCTCCAGGCGCAACTGGAAGCCGACGCCAAGGCTCTGCAAACCCAGGCTCAATCGGGTATCGCTGCGCCGGACGTGCTTCAGGCCAAGCAGCGCGAGCTGCAGGAAAAGGCCCAGAAGGCCGACCAGGAAGTCGGCACGCTGCGCAATGACTACCAGCGCACCGCGGTTTTCGTGGAAAGCCAGATCCGTGAGGGCGCGCGCCCGGTGATCAACCAGCTCATCAAGGAGCGCGGCGCAACCCTCGTTCTGAACCGTGAAGCGGTTGTGTACGCAGCGCCGGGCATCGACATCACCGGCGATGTGATTGCACGCATGGAAAAGTCGCTGCCGACCGTCTCGACCACGCCGCCGGCCCCGCAGGCCGCGCAGCAGCCGGCCAAGCCCGCCGCGAAAAAGTAAGGACGGGATCGCAACCGGCATTGCGCGGCAATGCCGGAACAGCGTTATGACGGGATGCGGTGCTGAAAGCCGCATCCCGTTCCTGTTCGTGCAGAGTTTCCACCAAACGTTTGAAGAAGGGTGTGTTCATGTCCGAAACCGCCGAAGCCGTAACCATTGACCTCCAGCGCATTCTGGAGATGATCCCGCACCGCTACCCGATGCTGCCCATCGATCGGGTGGAACAGGTTGTAAAGGACGTCTCGGCGGTCGGCATCAAGGCCGTGACCATGAACGAGCACTTCTTCCAGGGCCACTTCCCCGGCCACCCGGTGATGCCGGGCGTGCTGATCGTGGAGGCCATGGCCCAGACCGCCGCCGTCCATGCCGTGCATTCCATGGGCCCGGAAGCCGAGGGCAAGCTGGTGTTCTTCATGAGCATCGACGGCGCCAAGTTCCGCAAGCCGGTGCTGCCGGGCTGCATGCTGGAGCTGCGCGTCACCCAGACCTATGCCCGTGGCGGCGTGCGCAAGTATCGCGGCGAGGCCTATGTGGGCGACACCAAGATGGCAGAGGCCGACTTCGGCGCGATGATCGCTGCGAAGTAAGGCAATACACCAGTGCATGACGGAAAGGCCGGGGCCAAAACCCCGGCCTTTTTTGTGTCTGCAGGGGTTTGGTCCCCTGCGCATCAATCGTTTTTCGGGCCGCGTCCTTCATCAGCTAAGTTCAAATATAAGAGACCGAGCAAGATATTTGGTAGTTTATTTCTAAATCGATGCAATTTTTAGTTGCATTCGGCGCTGCTGGAGAGGGAGGTTAGGGCAGGGCAGGATTATAAAAAGGGGGATGGTATGCGGGGGAGATTGATTTCTGGCATGGCATGGCTGTGCATGGCCGTTACTCCCATTGCGGCGGAGGCGCAGAGCGAGCCGCGTCAGATCGTGGCGGCGGAGGGGGAGAACTGGGTCCACCAGCAGGTGGGCTTGGTGTTGCCGGATCAGGCGGCGGGTAGTGAACGTCACCAGATCATGGATGCGACTGACAATGAACTGGATGTGTGGGCGCATTACCATCATCCGGAAGGTGACTTTGTTGCCACGATTTATACCTACAGGGCCGCAATCAACGACGTTCCGCTGTGGTTTGACCGCGCCAGAATTGCGATCGAGCAGACGCTATTTCCCAATCAGGCGGGCAGCACGCCGGAGCCGGTCAGTTTTGCGCCTCCGGGCAGCGGGCAGCGCACGGCGCTCAGGATTGCCTATGATCTGCCGCCGGACGCCAGGTTGAGCAGTACGGCCCTTGCTGTTCTTCCGCTGGGCGACTGGCTGGCAAAGGTGCGCATCTCCTCGGGCAAGTTGACGGCGGCAGAGCTGAATGCCCGTCTTGATGCATTCATCGCTGCGATTGGCTGGCCTGAGGTGAAAGAGGAAGGACGCGAGCCCGTGGCGATACAACCATGCGAGAAGCCTTTGACG
>JAEZBH010000117.1 GCA_023427285.1 Pseudomonadota bacterium | reverse complement strand
GGCTATGATGGCGTGATTGAGCCTGACGGGAAAGTTCACACCTTGTCGGCGCGCGGCGCCTATGTCGGTTATACGCGCCACTGGAGCCCTCACTGGCGGTCCAATCTGGTTGGCGGGAAGCTCATTCTGGAACGGGATGAATTTCTCCCGCCAACGGCTTTCAGATCAAGCGTGTATGGCGCGCTCAATCTTATATGGGTTGGAAGCGCCAGCTTCTCGGCCGGGGTTGAGGCGCTTTACGGACGCCATAAACTGCAAAATGGCGAGCACGCCAATGCCACCCGGCTTCAGGCCAGCCTGAAATACGATTTTGTCCGATGAGCGCTTTTCTCATCAGCAATCCGACGCTGGCGCTCTTTCTGGCGCTGGCTCTCGGATATCTGGTGGGAGCCATTAAAATCGGGCAGATCCAACTGGGCGGCATTTGCGGCACGCTTATCGTGGCACTGATCCTTGGGCAATCTGGCGTTCGGCTGGATCCGGATATCAAGTCGATTGCCTTTGCTCTTTTCATCTTCGCCCTTGGTTACACCGGCGGGCCGCAGTTCTTTGCCAACATTCGCAAGGGCTGGCGCTTCGGTATTCTCTCGGTGGTCGAGGTCGTTGTGGTTCTGGCTGTTGTCATGAGCGCAACGGTCCTGCTGTCGCTCAACGCCGGGGCGGCAGCGGGCGTTCTGGCCGGTTCGGCGACGGAATCCGCCGTCATCGGCACCGCAACAGAGGCGGTGACGCGGCTGGCGCTGGCTCCGGCCCAGATCACGGCGCTGCAAGGTCAGATCGCCACCGCTTACAGCATTACGTATGTGTTCGGCCTGATCACCATCGTGCTGTTCATCAGCCAATTGGCTCCGTTGCTCCTTGGCATCAATCTTAAACAGGCGTCTGCCGATCTTGCCCGGCACATGGGCGAAACCGAGGTTGAGGCGGGCGGGCAGGCGGCGTTGCCGAACCTTGTCGGGCGGGCGTTCGAGGCCGGGCCTGCCGTAGGGGCAACCGTTGGAGATTTTGAAGCGCGTACGGATCAGGCCGTAACCATTGTCCGGCTCCGCCGGGGGGATGCCATTTTTGCGCCGCAGCCGACCGAGAAAATTCAGGCTGGCGACACCTTGCTGTTGATTGGCCGCCGGGCGGCTGTTGTGGCGGCTGAGGCCGCGCTCGGCCCTGAGGTGGCGCGTGTCGGGATCGATCTGCCGCTGGTCGAGCAATCCTACATTCTTGGGAAGTCCGGTTTGATGGGGCACACGCTTGCCGATGCGCGTCGGTTGGTGCCGCCTCAAACGCTTCGGGGCGCTTACATTCGCGCCATCCGGCGCATGGGCCATGCTGTGCCCGTTTTGCCCCAAACAGTTCTCCAGACCGGAGATGTCGTTGAGTTGTACGGTCCGGAGCGGGCCGTTGCGCGCGCGGGGCAAGCCTTGGGGCGTGCGGTGCCGCCGCCGAACAAGACCGACTTCATCATGTTGGGGCTCGGAATTATTGTTGGATTTCTGATTGGTATGGGCGGCGTGACGCTTGGCGGCGTTCATGTGACGTTGGGCACCGGCGGCGGCTGCCTGGTGTCTGGTCTTGTATTCGGCTGGTACAGCTCCCGCCATGCGGGGGTTGGTGCCTTCCCGCCCGCGGCAGCCCAGATCCTAAAGGATTTCGGCCTTGCAACGTTCATTGCGGCAGCGGGTTTTGCGGCAGGGCCGGAGGTTATGCCGATGCTGCGGGAGTACGGCATCTGGCTGCCGGTGACGAGCATCCTTGCGGTTTTGCTGCCTGCGTCTCTGTCGCTGTTCATCGGCCATAAAATACTGAAGCTTGAGGCACCCCTTCTTTTGGGTGCGATTGCGGGCCAGCAGTGCAGCACGCCTGCGATCAGCGCTCTTGTCAATGCTTCCGGAAACTCCACGGCACTCGTGGGTTACACTGTCACGTACGCGATCTCGAATGTTTTGCTGCCCTTGTTGGGGCCTGTGGTCGTCGGTCTGGCGTTTCATATGGCATAGCAAGGAGGAGAGGGGTTATGGCCTGGTTGCACAAGGTATTCACCCAATCGCCCGAAATAGCGCTCTTTCTATCTCTTGCGCTTGGATATGTTGTCGGCAAGATCAAGTTTGGCCGGTTTCAGCTGGGCGGCGTTGGCGGCTCGCTCCTTGTTGCGGTGATTGTCAGCCAGGTTGGCGTCAGTGTGGATGCAGGCGTCAAATCGATCATGTTCGCCGTGTTCATCTACGCCGTTGGCTACAACAGCGGCCCTCAGTTCTTCAGTTCCCTAAACAAGTCCAGCCTGAGGGAGGTTGTGCTTGCGATCTTCCTGGCGGCTGTTTCTCTGGCGACGGTTCTTGTGCTCGCCAAGATGTTTCACCTCGACAAGGGGTTGGCGGCCGGTATTGCGAGCGGTGGGCTTACTCAGTCGGCCATTATCGGCACCGCGGGTGATGCCATCGCGCGGCTGCCGCTGTCACCGGAAGCCATCAAGCAGCTTCAGGCCAATGTCGCGGTGGGTTATGCGGTCACCTACGTCTTCGGTTCGCTGGGTGCAATTATCATCTGCGCCAGCACCGTGCCGCGCTTCATGAAGCAGGATCTCAAGGATGCCTCTCGTGCAGCAGAGTCCAAGATGCGCGGCAAGGAGCTGCAGACCGGCGCCGGGATCACCCCCGCGTTGCCGTCCCTGGTTGGCCGCGCTTATCGGGTAACCACGGGTGCAGGGCGCACACCGGCCGAGCTTGAGCATGAGGCGAAGGACACCCTGACGGTCGAGCGCGTCATCAGAGGCGGCCAGGCGCTTGATCTTACAACCTCTCCTGCGCTGCAGAAGGGCGATATCGTTGTGGTCGTTGGTCGGCGCGGCGGGGTCGTGATCGAAGCCACGCATATAGGTGAGGAGATTACCAAGCCGGATGGATCGCCGGTGCTGATGCACTCGCGCCAGGCCGTCTTTACCCGCAAGGGCATGAACCGGATGACCATTGAGCAGGTGACGGCGGCCCTCGATCCGGCAATGCGTCACGGCGTTTACATCTCGGCCATCACCCGCATGGGCAAGCCCGTGCCCGTCCTGCCGCAAACCGTTGTGATGCATGGTGACCTCATTACGTTCTACGGTTCGGATGCAGATACGGCACGGGCGGTTAAAGAGGCTGGCTACCCGGTTGAGCCCAGCAACAAAACCGATTTCGTCTACATGGGGCTGGGTATTGTCGTTGGTCTGTTGATCGGCCTTCTGGTGGTCAATATCGGCGGCGTTCCGTTGACGCTCGGTGCCGGCGGCGGCGCATTGCTGAGCGGTCTCATTTTCGGCTGGCTGCGTGCCAAGCGCCCGATGTTCGGCGCCTTGCCTCCGGCGGCGAGCCAGCTCTTGCAGGATTTCGGTCTGGCAGCCTTCGTGACGGTGGTTGGCCTGGATTCCGGCAAGCAGGCTTTGGTCACGATCCAGCAGCAGGGTCTCACCATTTTCGGCCTCGGCGTGGTGGTCACGGTGGTCCCGCTGTTGGTGACCATGGTCTTTGGCCGTTACGTGCTCCACTACACCAACTCGGCGGTATTCGCCGGCGCGTTGTCAGGCTCACGCAGCTCCAATCCTGCATTCGGTGCAGTGCTCGACAAGGCGGAGAGCAATGTCCCGACCGTGCCTTTTGCCATCACTTATGCTGTGGCCAATGTGCTGCTGACCCTGCTTGGGCCGCTCATCGTTGGTCTCGTTTGATCCCATGCCGTCAGGAGACGTTCTATGGACATTGATTCTGAGAAACTGTCCAAGTTGAGCCCATTCGAGCTGAAGGACGAGCTGATTAAACTGGCCTCCAGCGATGAAAATCGGTTGATGCTCAATGCCGGGCGAGGCAACCCGAATTTTCTGGCAACCACGCCGCGTAATGCTTTCTGGCAATTGGGTCTGTTCGCCATGCGAGAGGCGGAGCGCTCATTTGCCTACATACCGGTGGGCTTGGGCGGTTTTCCCAGACTGACCGGGATAGAAGACCGGTTCGAAATTTTTGCCCGCGAGCATTCAGAGTGTGAGGGCGTAAAATTTCTTGTCGGCGCGGTCTCGTATGTGCGGGACCAGATGGGCCTCGATTCCGCAGCCTTTTTGCACGATATGTGCGAGGCGATTCTGGGCTGCAATTACCCGATGCCCGATCGGATGCTGAAGATGGCCGAGACCATTGTTGCTCATTATCTGCGTCAGGAAATGATCGGGAAGTACCCGTTTGTCGGGCAGTACGATCTTTTTGCAACCGAAGGCGGTACAGCCGCCATGACTTACATTTTCAACACCCTGCGGGAAAACCACATACTCTCGCCGGGCGACCATATCGCCATCGGCATGCCGATTTTCTCGCCCTATATCGAAATTCCAAAACTGAACGATTATCAGCTGACGGAAATCAACATCGAGGCCGATCCGAAACTGGGCTGGCAGTATCCTGCCAGCGAGATTGAAAAACTGCGCGACCCCGCCATCAAGGCCTTCTTCCTTGTCAATCCAAGCAATCCGCCGTCGGTGCGGATCAACATGGAAACGCTTGAGCATATTGGCGAGATTGCCCGTGAGCGGCCAGACCTGATCATGTTGACCGACGATGTGTATGGAACCTTTGCGGATGACTTCGTGTCTTTGTTCGCCGTCGCGCCGAAAAACACAATTCTGGTTTACTCTTTCTCGAAATATTTCGGGGCGACGGGATGGCGCTTGGGGACCATTGCCATGCATCGGGACAACGTCATTGACGATGCCATCGCCGCTCTGCCCGAAGATGTCAAAGTCCAACTCGATGAGCGTTATTCCTCCATCACCACTCAGCCGCGCGCGTTGAAGTTCATCGATCGTCTGGTCGCAGACAGCCGCACGGTGGCGCTTAATCACACGGCGGGGCTCTCAACGCCGCAGCAGGCGCAGATGGTCCTCTTCTCGCTGTTTGCGCTGATGGATACGCACAGCAAGTACAAGACGACGATGCAGCGGTTGATCCGCGCCCGTGAACATGCCCTCTATCGTGAAATTGGTGTCGCACCGGATCCCAATCCGAATGACATTGGCTACTACACCTTGCTCGATCTGGAAGATCTTAGCCGGAAGGCTTTCGGCCAGCCTTTTGTCGATTGGCTCCTGAAAACAATTCAGCCCCGCGTTCTGCTTTTCGAGCTGGCCAAGCAGTCCGGCGTGGTTCTGTTGCCGGGCGGCGGCTTTGGCGTGCCAACTCCGTCGGGCCGGGTGTCGCTCGCCAATCTTTACGAGTCTGACTACGCCAAGATCGGCAAGGCGGCGCGGGGCCTGATCGAGAAATACTATGCCCA
>JAEZBH010000075.1 GCA_023427285.1 Pseudomonadota bacterium | reverse complement strand
GGACGATGGAGAACGAGCACATGGACCACGGGGCAACTGAACTGAACACTGGCAACGCAAAGCTGGCAGCCAACGCAAAGCCGTCTGGCAACGCAAAGCTGACCCGAAACGCGCAGCCGTCAGGCGCAACAGCGGGACGCCGCAAGACCGGCTGGCTGGCAGCTGCCGCCACCTGCGGGCTGATCGCAGCCCTGACCGCGCCCCTGACAGGCGCCCTGCCCCTGACCGCCATGGCGCACGCCCCCGCCTCCCAGAGCGCCACCCTCCAGAGCGCCCCAACGCCCATGGATCCCGGCCTCAGCGCCGAGCGGCTGGAAGCCCACGTGCGCATTCTGGCGGACGATGCCATGGAAGGCCGCGAGTCGGGCCATCCGGGCTATGACAGGGCCGCCGAATACGTTGCCGGGCAGTTCCGCGCGCTCGGCCTCACGCCCGCAGGCGATCGCCCCGAAGCGGACGGTCTGGCAGGCTTCTTCCAGCAAGTAACGCTGCAAGGCGCAAAACGCGTGGCCGAGGGCTCGAAACTCGCCCTCACCCGCGCCGACGGCAGCCGGATCGCCCTTTCCTACCCGAATGACTTCATCACCAGCGTGTCGATGAACGAAGCCGCAACGCAAATCAGCGCGCCGCTGGTGTTCGCGGGCTTCGGCCTTGATGCGCCGGAGCGCGGCCATAACGATTATGCCGGGCTGGACGTGAAGGGAAAGATCGTGGTCCTGCTCTCCGGCACGCCGGACGGCTGGCCGAGCGAGATTGCCGCCCACTACGGCACCACCAAGGCTGAAACCGCCGCCAAGCTGGGTGCGGTCGGCATCATCACCGTCGGCACGAAGGAATCCGAGAAGCGCCGCCCGTACAAGAGCGCGCTCGACCATCTGGACGGCGAGAGCATGACGTGGGTGAGCCCGGACGGCACCCCCTTCGTGCGCGCCCCGCAGATCCGCGTGAGCGCCGCCCTCAGCCCGGAGACCGCCGCCAGGCTGTTCAAGGGCGCGCCCAAAACCTATGCTCAAGTGCTTGATGAAGCAGAGAAAGGCACACCAAAGGGCTTCAACCTGGCCGTCTCGGCCGATCTGGCGCAGCAAAGCACCCACCGCCTGCTCCGGAGCGCCAACGTCGCCGCCGTGCTCGAAGGCAGCGACCCGGCCCTCAAGAATGAATATGTGGTGCTGACGGCCCACCTCGACGGCATCGGCATCTCGAAAGAGGTGAACGGCGACAAGATCTACAACGGCGCACTTGATAACGCGACCGGCATCGCCGCGCTGATCGAGACCGCCCGCGCCTTCACCACCAGCGCAGAACGCCCGAAGCGCTCCGTCCTGTTCCTTGCTGTAACCGCTGAGGAAAAGGGCCTCGTTGGCGCAGATTACTACGCCCGGATGCCGACCGTGGCGAAGGATGCCATGGTCGCCAACGTGAACCTCGACATGCCGGTCCTGCTCTACCCGTTCAAGGACGTGGTGGCGTTCGGCGCGCAGCATTCAACGCTGGGCGACACGGTCGCCAAGGCCGCCGCCAAGGTCGGCATCCAGCTGAGCCCGGACCCGATGCCAAGCGAGGCGATCTTCACCCGCTCAGACCACTACCGCTTCGTGCAGCAGGGCGTGCCCGCAGTCATGCTGATGCCGGGCTTCCAGTCGGCCGACCCGTCGAAAGATGGCGGCAAAATCTGGATGGACTTCCTCAAGAACAACTACCACCGCCCGAATGACGACCTCGCCCAACCGATCAACTATGAGGCAGGCAAGCTGTTCACGGAGGTGAACTTCCTGATCGCCCGTGACATCGCCAACGCGCCCCACCGCCCGACCTGGCTGCCGGACAACTTCTTCGGCACCAAGTTCGGCACGCCGCTCACGGTGGCCGCAAAGGCAAACGCCGGACAGGCTGACCCTCACGCCGGCCACCACGGCCATAGGCACCATTAAGATTAGTCAGCAACCTATTTGAAATTTTAAGTTTTTTCGCAGGGGTCTAGAGCGGTTTCCGACCAGCTTGGTAAGCCGGTCGCCCGCACTAAATACTTGGTTGGTCGCACTTTCTTAACCGCAGGATGTGCCATCCTGCTCGAAAGCTGCTCTAGACCCCCGCACCCCTCTCGTCTCAAGGACCGTGTTTCCGAAGGCCCCTGAAGCAAACCGGATTGCCTGCTCCAATCGACCCGAACAGTCACTCGTGAGCATCCCGCTGGATCAAAACAGCGTGGCCTGGGGTTGGTCCTGATAGGGCACAAGGCCGTGGACGACCCACTCTTGCGGATCGGCAGGCATGGTTGCGGGCGCGCCCATGACGAACGCGACACCCTGACGGGGCAGCTCCTCGCCATAGTAGCGGGCGATCTCCTCCAGCGCCTTCTTCTCGCCGTGGCGCTTGCGGGCGGCGAGAAACGCGGCGTGCATCTCCCAGTCCTCGCAGGTGTGAAGGCGCTCCCCGTCCGCATCGCGCAACCGGAAGCGAAACGCATAGGGAATAGGCTCGGCTGGCATGAGGTGAACCTGCCCGAACAGCTCCAACTGCTCGCGCACCTGCCGGAAGGCCGCATAGCGCTCCATAAACTCGGCAGCACCAAGCTTCTCCCACCCAAAGTCCAGCACCTCCGCCTTCAGCAGCGCCAGACTGCGCCCGGCCTCCGCCTCGCGCCGCAAACCGGACGTGACCACGCGCCCGAGAAAGGCCGCCTGCTCGGAACGGGCCAACTGGCCAACGATCTCAATGGTGCGCTGGCCAACCTGCCGGGCCTCGGGCCGGGCATCCTGCGCCGGGCTCGGCCTCCAGCCGCTGAAGCGGATGCGATCCCAACGGGCAAGCCGCTGCTCGTCCTCCACCTCGCGACAGGAAACCGGAGAGAGCCGCAGCCAGTTCTGGTACAGATCAACCGCAGCGGCGAACATGCCCCCGCCCGGCGCAGCACCGGCACCGGATCTCGACACTTGCGGTGCGGCCCTGACCAGGACGATCGCCTCAAGGGTGCGGCTATCATAATCATGCATGAGGCTGACAAGACTCCGAATTGAAAGGCGACCAACACGACCCGTGAACCACGACCGCGCACGCAGGCGCACGCCCCTGCCCGTCCGCACGCCTCCTTTCGCAAGAGCCGCCAGTGGACGCAACGATAACGATGGTTAGAGCGCACCGCTGACGCGCCCGACCCAGGCGGCCAATATATTACTATTCCGTTCCAACATGCGATGCGGTATGGATCTGGCGTGGCGCTGGCGTGGCGGTGGGGCTGTGCTTCCTTAAACCGGACCATTGGCCAAGGCATATTGTTTCGTTCGAAACCATGTCCGCCCGGTGTTTATTTTGCTTTTATCAATAGTTGCGATCTACTTTTAATTGGCTATGACGTGCGGTCGAAACGGTTAGGCAGCTCAGGCTAAACATCTGGCGCGCGCCGCCGCTCGGCCCAGTCAATGCGTGAATCGGACATTGCCCTTTAGCCTTTTACCGGCTGGATGGCAGTGATGCTTTCAGGAAAGTTCAGCCAGTTTATGGACATATTTGGCACAGATCCCGATACCGTCCGCACG
>JAEZBH010000024.1 GCA_023427285.1 Pseudomonadota bacterium | reverse complement strand
GCGTGGTACTGCGAGATGATCCAGCCAACCTGGCCGCATGGGTATGGTACAGTGATGTTGCCGCCAATCTTCCAGAGCGCATGCACGCATTGGAACACGCGGTTGCCCTTTGCCCTGAAAATTCTATGTTTAAAGAGCGGTTAGAAAGCCTGCGCCGTGAGCTTTCCGGGCAAGAGTCAAACCGGGTTCCGGCGTACACCGATCGGAAGACCGGCCCGCCCAGCGAATCCATGCCCTTCCTGCTTCAGCGCGGAAAAATACTGGAGGACCGGGGCAAATTCGAGGCGGCCATCGAAATCTATAATACCGTCATCACTTACTCGCGCTCGCCCGCCGAACGCGTAGAGGCCACCCGCCGCATTGAGGACATCCGCACCCGTCAGGAAGCGGACAAAATTCAGCGCGTCCACCCGACGCTCAACCTGCTGCGGCTGGCAACCGGCCCGGTGCTGTTGTTTATCATCATGGTGTTTGTGCAGAGCGGGCTCAACCCGCTGCATACGCCCCTGCTCTCGCTGCTCGGCATCGCCAGCGTTGCCGCAGGCAGCCTGATGGTCTCCATTACCGAGATGCGGCCCGTACATCCGGCCTGGGTAAAGTTATTTGGCAGGCCGGGCGCCGGTGAAGAGCCAGAAATGCGCAAAGGTATCCGTTTGCTGGGCTGGGCGCTGCTGCTGGCTCCCTACACCATGTTCCTGATGGATGCCGGGCAGCGGCTGGTCACGCTGCAATCCTCGATGCTGGGCCAATAAGGTGGAGGAAGCACCGCGATGATGTTCCTGCCGCTAAACGATACCGAATCCAACCGCTACGGCGGCCCGCCGCTGATGACGCTGACCCTTATCCTGTTGAATTTGTTGATTTTTACCATTACGCCCGTGCTGTGGAGCATGCTCCCCAATCATTTTTTCCGGCTGTATGGATCGGTGCCGCAGATGATTGTTCAGGGGCAGGGCGGCGGGGCACTCGCCAGCCTCACTTCCACCTTTTTGCACGCCGACATATTTCACCTGGGCGGCAATATGCTCTTCTTGTGGGTATTTGGCAAGCGCGTAGAAGATGCCTGCGGGCCCTGGCGCTACCTGGTCTTTTACCTGTTCTGCGGCATGTGCGCGGACCTGCTCAGCACGCTCATCCGCTACGAAGAGATGATCCCCGGCATCGGAGCCAGCGGCGCGATTGCCGGGCTGCTGGGCGCGTACCTGATTCTCTTCCCCGGCGGGCGCATCCGCGCTTTCTTGCTGCTCGGCGTCGTGCCCACGTTCCCCCGCATCCGCGCCTTTTGGTTCCTCATCTACTGGATCGGCATGCAGATGATTTCGGCCTTTATCAGCGCGTTTTTCGAAGCCAATTACAGCATCAACTACTGGGCGCACCTGGGCGGTTTCTTTGCCAGCGTGTTCATTGTGTTCTTCCTGCGGCACGAGTCATTTGCCCGCTATTTGAGCAACGAACCAGTATAATTCGGGGCATGGCAAGACGAACCAAACCGGTAGAGGTGGAGCCCAATTCAGCAGAGCCTGAAAAGATACCGCTCGAAGCAGTTGGCAATGGCTTCGAGGGTGAGAAGATTCCGCTCGAGGCCATTGCGAATGGCATCAATACCTTTAATGAAAAGTCACTCCACGCCGCGCTCAAGCAGTGGTACGCCCAGGCAGGCGATCAGATGGAAGTGCCGGTCGACGGCTACGTGATTGACCTGGTGCGCGGGGACCTGCTGATCGAAATTCAGACGGGCAGCTTTAGCCCGCTCAAGCGCAAGCTGGCAAAGCTGGTTGAGACACACCCGGTGCGGCTGGTATTTCCCATCCCGCGCGAAAAGTGGATTTTACAGCTCGCGCAGGAAGGTGAAGCGCCCCACCGGCGGCGCTCGCCGTGGCGCGGGCGGGTGGAGCACGTGTTCCGCGAGCTGGTGTACATCCCCTTTTTAATGGAGCACGCCAACTTCACCCTCGAAGTGCTGCTGACACATGAGGAAGAAGTGCGCCATTTCGACGGCAAGAAAGGGTGGCGGCGCAAAGGCTGGGTGACCGACGACCGCCGCCTGGTGGAAGTAGTAGACCGTCGCGTGTTTACCACCCCCGAAGAGCTGGCTGCCCTGCTGCCCGGCACACTCGCAGAGGCATTTACCGCCCGTGAGCTGGCAAAAGCAATGGGCCAGCCCACCTGGCTGGCCCATAAGATGATCTACTGCTTGCGAAAGATGCGGCTGATCGAGCAGAACGGGCGTAAAGGCCGCGCCTACCGCTACTGCCGCTGCGAGCGTGAAGTTTAGCGGCGGATTCTCCTAGTCCTGCTGTATCTGCCAGCGCACCGGATGGCTGCCAGTTTCATCATAGGTATTTTTAAAGGCAGCCTCTATCGACAGCACAAACAGGATATAGCGTTCTGCCGGTTCATAGCTGGCCGCCCGCACTGCCTGCGCCCGTAACGCTGGATCGCTGGTGAACACAGCGCGGCCCCGCACATGGAACTCTCCCCCACCCCCGTTTGAATTTTCCACCGCGCAGTGTAGCGCGTAGCGTCCATCCCGCTGAAGATCTTTCCCCTTGGGTGAAGTAGGCTCCATGAACAGGAACAACTGCTCGCCGATGATTGGCGTCACCGGATGCACGCGCGGGCTGCCATCTGGGCGTACTGTTGCCAAATAAGCCACTGCGCTGGCGAAACGTTTCTTGCCAAATTCAGCCAGTTCAGGCGCTTGCTGCGCAAATTCTTTCCAAGTTGTCATCGACTTTGCCTTCGCCGGTAGGCTTCTTCCAGCCTGGGCACGTCATAATCGAGGATCACCGTCTCGTCGAATAGAATCACCGGGGTGACCAGCGAGCCATTGGCCCATTTGCGCACCTGAGAACGCGCGGCAAAGTTGAAGTCGATATCGACTTCCACGTATGCTACCCCGTGCTCTTCCAGCCACGCCTTCGCTTTGCGGCAGTCTTTGCACCAGCGGGCGCAGTACAGCACCACATCGCCTTCAGGGATGGCGACCGCATCCTCTTCTCCGGCATAGACCCCGGCGGACGCCAGCGACGTCGCGGCCTCCGACTCTTTCTTCGCCTCAGCTTTATATTCCGCCTCCAGGGCGCGCAGCACCTTGCGCACCTCCTCGTTATCTGGGCGGTCGTCGATGGCGTGAACGTCAATGTAGCGGATGATGCCTACCCGGTCGAGTACAAAAATGGCGCGCTCCGAGTGTCCATCGCCCTGGCGAAAGACGCCATACTGCTGCGAGGCCTCGCCGTGCGGCCAAAAATCACTCAGCAGCGGGTAGCTAATACCGCCCAGGCTCTCGGCCCAGGCCTGCAAACAAGGCACATGATCGACGCTGATGCCCAGAACCTGGGCATTTAATCCCGCGAACGATTCCTTCTCGGTCTCGTACGACGGGATCTGGTTCGTTCATATGGGCGTCCAGGCCAGCGGGAAGAAGGCCAGCACCAGGTTCTTCCCCCGGAAGTCGACCAGGCTCACCTTTCCACCCAGGTGGCTTGGCAGGCAAAAATTGGGCGCTTTCTGTCCTATCTTCAAATTCATCGAAAATGCCTCCCCTCAAAAGTAGGGGTCTGTTTTCGGTGTCGTTCGGGCGATGCAGTTGCATAACCCAAACGACACCGAAAACAAACGCTGATGGTTACTTATCCAGCTCTTTGGAAATCATACGGTAAATGACCATGGAACTGATCACCAGAAAAACCAGCAGGAAGCCGCAAAACAGCCCCCACCCCACCGGGTCGCGTGACGTAGCGATCAGCACGACCGCCACTGCCAGAAAAATCAGCGCAACCACGCGCAATGCCGCGTGCGTCATGCTCCACAGCAGCTTTACCGTATACTGAAACGTGAGAAAACGATTCTTCATTCCGTTGGATAAATTTTACTAGAGTTTTGCGTGGATCGGCCAAATTCCAAATAAACATACGAAATATGGCCCTCCTGCGTGGGCAGAAAAACAGAAGAAGACCGTGCAGACTTTTCGAGTACAATTATCGCATAGGGCGCGATCCCTTCGCGTGGAGTATCTCCTGAAAGGATGAAAACATGAGCGTCATTGGAACGTCTACCCCGCATGGTTTCCTCAGCGAAACGCAGGTTGAATCGGTGGTGGAAGGGCTGGACAGCCTGAATCTGGCGGGCAAGCGCGTGCTCGTGCTGATCCCGGACAGCACCCGCACTATGCCCATGCCCATGTTCTTCCGGCAGCTCACCAGGCACCTGCTGGGCAAGGTGAAGCAGCTCGACTTCCTCATCGCCCTCGGTACGCACGTACCGATGAGCAACGAAGCGATCTACAAGCAGGTAGGCATCACCGCCGAAGAAAAGGCGACCCAATACGCCAATGTGAACTTCTTCAACCACGCATGGAAGGATCCTCAGTCACTCACCGTCCTTGGCGCTATCCCCAGCAGCGACATTTTGGAGCTGAGCAACGGGCTGCTGGAAATGGAAGTGCCCGTGCGGCTCAACCGCCGCATCCTCGATTACGATCAGATCATAATCTGCGGGCCGGTCTTCCCCCACGAGGTTGTCGGTTTTTCGGGCGGCAACAAGTATTTCTTCCCCGGCATAGCCGGCCCCGATATTATCGACTTCACCCATTGGCTCGGCGCGCTGATCACCTCCTACGAGGCGATCGGTACCAAAGAAACGCCCATGCGCCGGGTGATCAACCGCGCCGCCGCGATGATCCCCGTGCAGCGGCACGCCCTGTGCAGCGTGGTGACGCACGAAGGCATCTCGGGCGTGTTCTTTGGCACGCCAGAAGAAGCCTACTCCGAAGCCGCCGATCTTTCAGCCCAGGTACACGTCCATTGGGTCTCAAAGCCCTACCAGCGCGTGCTTTCGGTGCTGCCCGAAATGTACGATGAGATTTGGGTAGGCGCGAAGGGCATGTACAAGATGGAGCCGGTCATCGCCGACGGCGGCGAGGTGATCATCTACGCCCCGCATATCAAGCGGTTCAGTGAGACCCACGGCAAGGTGATCCGCGAGATCGGCTACCACGTACGCGATTACTTTGTAAAGCAGTGGGACCGCTTTAAGGATTATCCGTGGGGCGTGCTGGCGCACTCTACGCACCTGCGCGGCATCGGCACCTATGAGAACGGCGTGGAACACCCGCGCATCCACGTGACGCTGGCTACCGGCATCCCCGAAGCGGATTGCCGCGCCGTTAACCTGGGCTACTGCGACCCGGCTTCCATCCGCATGGAAGAATGGACCAACCGGGAAGACGAGGGCGTGCTGGTCGTACCGCGCGCCGGTGAGTTCCTCTACCGCATCCGAAAATAACCCACCTTCCGCATGCGCCCCGCCCGGCGCTTGCGGAAACCATAGACATTCCGTGTTTGCATCCCAACCACACCAGAAAACCATCGGCATCGTCGTCCCTGTGTACAACGAGGAAGAAGCGCTCCCGGCGTTCCACCGCCAGTTGTGCGAAACACTCTCCTCGCTGCCTTACCGGTTCCTCATCTACTACGTCAACGACGGCTCATCGGATGGCACCGCCGAAGCGCTGCGCAGCCTGGCGTGCGATGACGGGCGCGTGACCACCATCGAGCTGAGCCGCAACTTTGGGCACCAGGCCGCCCTCACCGCCGGGTTGGATACTGCCCAGGGTGATTACGTCATCAGCCTCGACGGCGATGGGCAGCACCCGCCCGCGCTGATCCCCGAGATGCTGCGGCTGGCGGAATCGGGCTACGACCTGGTGCTGACGCAGCGCGCCGATGAGGTAGGCGGGCATTCCTTCAAGCAGCGCACCTCCGAGATATTTTACCGGCTGATCAACCGCGTGGGCGATACCGAAATCCTGCCGGGCGGGGCCGACTTCCGTCTGATGTCGCGCACAGTAGTGGACGCGCTTAAGCAGATGCGCGAGTATCACCGCTTCCTGCGCGGCATGGTTTCGTGGATGGGCTTTCGCACGGTGATCTTACCTTACACACCCCCCATCCGGCTGGCAGGCAAGTCTAAATACACGCTCAAGAAGATGCTGCGGCTGGCTGCTAATGCCATCTTCTCGTTTTCGCTGGTTCCACTCTACGTCGGCATTTCGCTCGGCCTGCTGATGCTGCTGGCGGCCTTTGCAGAGGTGATTTACGTGCTGCGCTTTTGGGTCACCGGCAGCCAGGCCAGCCTGGCACCCGGCTGGAGCTCGCTGATGTTTATCCTGCTGTTTATTGGCGGTATATTAATGATCCTGCTGGGTTTCATTGGCATATATGTAGGCTTTATCTTCCAAGAGGTAAAGCGCCGCCCCATCTACCTGGTCCGGCAAATGCAGGAGGCGGGCGCTGGCGATGGCGGGCCAGCAGCTGCCTCGGCTGCGCCTAACCCCGTTCCACACGGAGAAGACCAATAA
>JAEZBH010000002.1 GCA_023427285.1 Pseudomonadota bacterium | reverse complement strand
GTTAAAGGGGGAGCCTTTTTTGCCCCTGAATCAATTCGGTGATATGGTCGATGAATTCTTGCGCGAAATTTATCGCTTGCTCAGCCTCGGCTTTGGATACCAAACCAGCTACTTCGTACACCACACGGTGTCGCTTCCTTCGCATTTGGTCAAACAGGCGCACTTGTTTGCCGAAGTTGGCTCCCAGGCGTTCCTCAATAAATTCCACAACCGTCGCGTGCTGCTCGCCGCCACGAGGACGGAACCCGTCGTGTAACATTAGGGCTCGGCTGGCCTGGAGTACAGCGTTATAGGCAATCGTATATGCCCAATCTGGCACATCCTCGAGGTTCTTTTCTGCTGTACCAATATCACGGTTTGCCACTTGGAGTAGTTGAGCCGTTTCACTCGGCCTGGCGGAATACGGTTGAATTCGCCCTGTTTTCAGTAAACGCTCATATGCCATTTTCGCTTCCTAACAACATTATTTTTTCAGAGTTTTCGACATTTACAGCAAATGGATCATTATTTGCCAGCTTCTCTTTCCACTCTTGTTCAGAAAAAATAACATAGTTGATCGGCCGGTTTAGTTCACGCTCTGCCTCAGAAACGAGCGATGAGATTTCTTCCAGATTGAAAGTACCAATGATCATAAGATCAACATCGGAATAACGATCCGCTTTCCCTGATGCGACCGAACCATAGATGAATGCTCGATGCACATTTTCCATTTTGCCAAGTTTCGCCTGCAGCAGCCTCCCAACTCCTTCCGTCTTAAGCACGATAGAACGAAGCTCGGGCTCAATTGGGCAGGCACTATTTACCCGGTATGCTTTTGCATTTCCCTTCTGCTCGCTGAGCAGTATACCAATTCCTTCCAACCGGTTAAGTTCTTTCCAAACCGCACTGTAGCTCTCACGCAGTGATTGAGAAAGTTCCCAGGCATTTCGTTCAATGCCTGGGGAGAGGAACAGGGCAGTCAGTACTTTCGCTCGTACTCGTGAAGATAGAAGGGTCTCCAGCATGATGCTTACCTCAATCGCTCGAATCGCCACTATCACAATTTGTGATAATTATATCACAAATTGTGATAGTGGCTTGCATAATGTTGGAGCACAACTTTTGTTCGGGATATCTACTCCCACTCAATGGTGGCGGGCGGCTTGCTGGTTACATCGAGTACCACCCGGTTGACGCCTTTTACTTCGTTCACAATGCGGTTGGCGATCTTGCCCAGCAGATCGTAGGGAAGGCGGGCCCAATCGGCGGTCATAAAGTCGTCGGTGGTCACAGCACGCAGGGCAACGGCCTCCTGATAGGTGCGCTGGTCGCCCATTACTCCAACGGAACGCACGGGCAGCAGCACGGCGAAGGCCTGCGAGATTTTGCCCGGTACGTCTTCCAGTCCGCGGTTGAGCAGCCCGGCCTCGATCAGCTCGCCGGTGAAGATGTGGTCCGCGTGGCGCAGTCGTTCCAGCCGCTCCCAGTTGATCTCACCCAGGCAGCGCACGGCCAACCCAGGCCCGGGGAAGGGCTGCCGCCAGACCAATTCTTTCGGCAGGCCCAGCGCCTCACCTACTGCACGGACTTCGTCTTTAAATAGGTAGCGAAGCGGCTCCACGAGGGAAAACTGCATATCTTCCGGCAGACCGCCCACGTTGTGGTGCGTTTTGATCTTCTGCGCCTTACTGCGGTCGGGGGCCGAAGATTCCACAACGTCCGGGTAGATTGTCCCCTGGACGAGGAATTTGGGCTGCCCCAGGCGGCGCGCCTCGGACTCGAAGATGCGGATAAAGGTTTCGCCGATGATGCGGCGCTTGCGTTCGGGCTCAGTGACGCCCTGTAGGTTGTCGAGGAAGTCTTCGATGGCGTTGACCGTGATGAGACGCACGCCCTGGTTCTGCCGGAAGGCTGTTTCCACCTGCTCGCGCTCGTCCATGCGCATCATTCCGGTATCGACGAACACGGCGGTAAGCTGATCGCCGATGGCGCGGTGTACCAGCGCGGTTGCCACGGATGAGTCAACCCCACCGCTGACCGCGGAAAGCACGGCGTTCTTGCCTACCTGCGCCCGGATGCGCTCCACGCTCTGCGCGATGATTGAATCGGGGGTCCACGTTTGGGCCGCGCCGCATATATCCACCACGAACCGCCGCAGGATCTCTTTGCCGCCCGGGGTGTGGTGCACCTCAGGGTGGAACTGCACGCCAAAGCGGCGGCCCTGTGCATCGCCCATCACCGCGAACGGGCTGTGATCGCTGGCGGCCAGCCCGCTGAACCCGCTCGGAAGCTGCTCAATCCGGTCGCCGTGCGACATCCACACCGGCTGCGCGCCCTCGGGGATCAGCGCATTCGCGCCGGCTGCGGCAATGGTTGCTGGTCCGTATTCGCGCTTTTGCGAAGGTGCCACCTTGCCGCCCAGCGCGTGGGTGATGAGCTGCATTCCATAGCAGATGCCCAGCACCGGCAGCCCGCTCTCCAGCACATAGGAGGGTAGGGAGGGCGCGCCTGGCTCGTATACCGAGGATGGCCCGCCGGAGAGGATAAACCCCTTCGGTGCGGACTGGAGCACTTGCTGGGCGGGCGCGTCCCATGGGAACAGCTCGGAATACACGTTTAGCTCGCGCACGCGCCGCGCGATCAGCTGGGTGTACTGCGAACCAAAGTCCAGAATGACGATCGAATCGCTCATGGGGTGGCCTTAGCTGCCGAACTGGATTTCGCCGTTCTCCATTGAGGAGATGCAGGCCAGCGATTCAATCTGCACGCCGAGGAAACCGAGCGCATCACGCCCGCCTTCGAAGGATTTTTCGACCAGCGCGCCAATGCCCACC
>JAEZBH010000495.1 GCA_023427285.1 Pseudomonadota bacterium | reverse complement strand
GCCGGGCCGCTGCTTGCGGTCGAAATCGGAAGGGAAGAACCATGAGCCGCCGGGCTATCCGTTTGAACCGCAGCGTCGCCGCCTTGTGCGTGCTCTCGTCGCTGTGGGTTCTGCCCGTCTCCGCCGCCGATGCGGTGCGGATTCGCGGTGCGGATCATGCCGGTTACTCGCGGTTGGTGTTCGAATGGCCACGTGCGGTTGAGTATCAGGCACAGGTCGCGGGCGAGGAGGTCATCGTCACCTTCAAGGCGGATGGCGACCTGAGCGCACAGGCGATCAGCCGGATCCGGCTGGGGCGGGTCGGCACGCCCTCCATCACCCGCGAGAATGGCCAGACGGTGCTGCGCTTCAAGGCGCAGCCGGGTGTTGGCATTCACCATTACCGCTCGGGCGGGAAGATCGTCCTTGATGTGAAGGACTCTGCCCAGAAAACGGACGCCACAAAAACGGGGGCCAAAAAAGCGGATGCTGCCAAGCCCGCATCCCCGGCAGCAAAGACCGCCAAACCGCAACAGGCGGCACAGACGACTGTTGAGGATGATTTTCTCAACGGTCAGCTCAGCGAGCTGAAAGCGACAGCCGCCGCTGACGCAAAGGCGCGGGCAGAGGCTAAGAAGCGGCAGGAAGAAGCGGACCGGAAATCGCGTCAGGAATTTGAGCGCGCCCTTGCGGCGGCCTCGGCCAACGCTGACGGCAAGGCCATTCAGGGCAAGGTGGAGCCGATCGGCAAAGGCATTGCGCTGCGCTATCAGTTTCCGGCCATCGTCCCGGCAGCGGCGTTTGCGCGCGGCGATACGCTGATTATCGCCTGGTCGGGGGATCATGCCATCACCCATGCGCCGATGGAGAAGGCGACGGGAGATCGCGTGCGCACGGTGGAGCGGCTGAGCGTCGGCGGCTCGACGGTGCTGCGCTATCGGATTCGCCCCGGCCTTGGCGTCGGCTTTCGGCGCGACGGGACACTGTGGTCACTGGAGCTGAAGGATCAGGACGTCCTGCCGCGCGAGGCGATCCAGCTGGTGCGCCAGAGTGATCCCGTGGCGGGCGTGCGCCTGTTCGCCCCCGTGCCGGAGCCGGGCATTCCGGTCGAATTGATGGACCCGACGGACAATCGCCCGCTCATTCTCGTGCCGGTGTCATCCGCCAGCGCCGGGTACCTGGAAGCCAGCACCTATCCCGGAGGCACCGTGCTGCGCTCTGTGCAGGGTCTGGCGGTCAAGCCCTCGAACGCGTCGGTGCGCGCGGTGCGTCATGCCAACGGCATCGCGTTCATCGGGCTGGAGGCAACCTCCGCCGAATTGGCAACGCGGGGCTATTTCACCCGCGATGACGGCACGGTGGGCCGTGCCCGCTTGATCGATTTTCCAAAGTGGGCGGGGAACAAGAAAATCCCGTTTGCGGACCGGAAGGGCGAACTTCTCCATGCGCTGAGCATGGCAAAGCCTGCGGAGCAACAGGAGCAGCGTTGGCAGCTCGCGCAGTTTTATCTCGGCAACGGCATGGCGGCAGATGCGCTGGGCGTGCTGGAGCGCATGCTGCAAATTGAGCCGGACCTGAAGAATGCCCCGGTGTTTCGTGCAGCCAGAGGCGTGGCGCGGTTGAAGCTGCACCATCTGAATGATGCTTATGAGGATCTGGGTCATCCGATTCTCGACAATGAGCCCGAAGCCCTGTTGTGGCGCAGCCTCGCCTTGGAGGCGATGGGGCGTCCGCAAGAAGCGCTGGAGGCCTATGCGACCGGCGCGGACGTGATCCAGCTTTACGAGGCGGAGCAGCGCGCCCAGTTCCGGCTGGCCGCCGTGCGGGCGGACATGGCCTTGGGCGGCGGCGCAATCGCCAAGCGCGATCTGGCAGGGCTGGAAAAGCCGCAGTACAGCGCGGAAATCCGGGCAGAGGCAGCCTACTGGCGCGGCGTTCTGGCCGCTCGGGCCAATGACCGGGCCAAGGCGGCAGCGGAATTCACCGTGGCGCAAAGTCTTGGCGGGCGGCGCATCGATGCGATGGCGGCACTGGCGCTGACCGAGGATGAACTGGCCCGCAAGAGCATTACGGCGCAGGATGCCATCGACCGGCTCGACCGTCTGCGCTTCGCCTGGCGGGGCGATGATTTCGAGCTGGCCCTGCTGGAGCGGCTGGGCGAGCTTTATCTGGAGGTCAAAGACCCGCGCAGTGCGCTGACCGCGTTGCGGCAGGCGGTGAACTATTTCAAGCCGAGCCCGCGCACCCGCGCCATTGCCGATCGCATGACGGATGTGTTCCGCAACCTGTTCCTTGAGGGCGGGGCGGATGAAATGTCTCCGGCGCAGGCGCTCGGCCTTTATTATGATTTCCGCGATCTGACCCCGCTGGGTGCCGAGGGCGACACCATGATCCGCCGCCTGGCCGAGCGGCTGGTGAACGTTGATCTCTATGATCGCGCTGCAAGCCTTCTGGAGCATCAGGTGAAATACCGCCTTGAGGGCGTGCCGCAGGCCGTGGTCGCATCGCAGCTGGCGATGATCCATCTGATGAACGATGCGCCTGATGAGGCCATTGGCGTTCTGCGCGCCACCCGCCAGCGCGTCATGCCGGATGACGTGCGCATGGAGCGCAATCGGATCGAGGCGCGGGCACTGCTGGAGCTGGGCCGCGCCGATGAGGCCGAAGCCATTCTGGAGCGCGACACGTCGGCAGAATCAAAAATGCTGATGGTCGATGTCTATTGGAAAGCGAAGGACTGGACGCGCCATGCCGAGGCGCTGAAGGCGGTGATGCCGCCTGCCGGGGCCAAGCTGGACAAGGACGGACGGCGGCTGGTGATGCGCGCGGCGGTCACGGCCGCGATGCTGTCGGACGAGGCGGGGCTTGCCGCGCTGCGTCGCAGCTATGGCGCGGCCATGAAGGGAGATTCTCTGGGCGCGGCATTTGATATCATCACCGCACCGGGCGGAGAGGGGGCGAGCAATATCTCGAACCTGTCCGACG
>JAEZBH010000469.1 GCA_023427285.1 Pseudomonadota bacterium | reverse complement strand
ATTCATGGCAATGCCGCCACCCATGGTGCCCGCACCAATAACCGCAACGGACATCACCTCACGCTCCGTCACGCTCTTTGGCAGGCCCGGAATTTTGCCGGCCTGACGCTCGGCGAAGAATACGTGCTGAAGCGCCTTGGCCTGCGGACTGCCAAGGCAGGCAAGGAATAGCGCCCGCTCCTTTGCGACGCCTTCGGCAAACGGCAGGGTGGCGGCAGCCTCCACTGCATCGATAATGCGCTGAGGAGAGGTCAGGTTGCGCTTTTCCTTCGCCATTTTCTGACGCTGTTCGGTGAAATAATTTTCCGGCAGTGCGGCGGCATCGATTGTCACCTCGCTTACCCGCGGCAGCGCACCGCCCTCCTCTGCCTTCGCCTTCGCAAACGCCAGTGCCTCGCCCAGCAATTCGCCGTCCACCACCTTATCGACAATGCCCAGTTGGGCCGCCCGCAGCGCCGAAATGGGCTCGCCCGAAAGAATAAGCGGCAGCGCCTGCTCAACGCCAATGAGGCGCGGCAGGCGCTGCGTGCCGCCAGAGCCCGGCATCAGCCCCAGCTTCACCTCCGGCAATCCGACCTTGGCGTCGGACAGCGCCAGCCGGTAATGGCAGGCCAGCGCGATTTCGAACCCGCCACCAAAGGCCGTGCCATGAAGTGCCGCCACCAGCGGCTTGGGGAACGCATCCAGCGCCGTAATCACATCGGGCAGGTAGGGCGGTGTCTGGCCGGTCTTGAACTCGGCAATGTCAGCGCCTGCCATGAAGGTGCGCCCGGCGCAGGCAATCACCACCGCGCTGATCTCATCGTCCGCCGCCGCACGCTTCAGGCTTTCGATAATGTGGAGGCGCACGCCATGCCCAATGGCATTGACCGGCGGATTATCAACCAGAATGACGCCGACCTGGCCGTGCTTTTCGAACCGCCCTGACATTGCCGCATCGTTCTCCCGTAACCGGCGCATCTGCAATCGGAGCGCCGCCGGGTCGGACAGGCTCCGCTGTCAGAATAGTCCGAACGATTGGTCGATAAAAGGCAATTTGTTGCGGGGCGAAGTCTCAGGTGCCGCGCGGCTTGGCCCGCGTGGTTGCTGGGGCAACGGACGGATCATCCGGCCAGGGGTGCTTCGGGTAACGGCCCTTCATCTCGGTCTTCACAGCCGCCCATGACCCCTTCCAGAAGCCGGGCAGATCCTTGGTGGTCTGAATGGGCCGGTGCGCGGGCGAGAGCAGCACCAACGTCAGCGGCACCTTGCCATTCGCAACGCACGGATGCTTCGTCAGGCCGAACAGCTCCTGCACCCGCACCTCGACAGCAGGCCCGCCCGGTGCCGCGTAATCAATGGCGTGGCTGGTCCCGGCAGGCGTGGCCATTCGATCCGGCATCATGTCTTCCAGCCGACGCTTGGCGTCCCACGGCAGGAAGGCGGCAATCACACCGTCCAGATCATCAGGAGAAATCTCGCCAAGGCGCATCTTGCCGGACAGCATCGGGCCAAGGCCATCGTCCCACTGCGCCATGAGGGCCACATCAGACAGGTCTGGCCACTGCTCGCCGTCATGCGTGCGCATGAAGGCGACACGCTCGCGCAGGCGCGCCTGCCCTGCCGTCCACGGCAATCGGCCAAGCCCTTCGCGCTGGAACACGGTGCGCCAGCTTGCAGCCACCACCTCCGCATCGGGCTTCGGCAGCGCCTTCTCGCCCAGCACCAGCTTGCCGTAGCGGCGCACCTGCCGCGCCCGCAAAGAGCCGCTGCCGGAATCGAAGCGCACGTCAGCCGTCTCTGTCACATGACCGGGGAACAACTCAGGCACCTCCGCAGGGTCCAGCGGTGCCGCCAGCAGGATCCGCGCCCGGTCGGCAGCGCCCGTCACCACCGCGACCGCGAGGCCCGGCTCGCCTGCCAGCGCATCGGTTTCATCAAGCAAGCCGCCGCGCCCGTTGGCGAGCAGGAAACTGCCGCGCTGACCGGGCCGCGCCATCGCCACACGGTCAGGATAGGCCAGCGCCAGCACGCGCCCGGCGTCTTCCGGATCGGTTTCAACAGCGTCTGCACCGGCGAGCTTCGCCCAGCGCCGCGCCATCTGCCGCGCCTGATCGGCCCGGCTGCCGCGCTCCCGCCGCCAGCGCGAGAGGCGATGGCGCACGTCCACATCATTGCCGCCCAGCCCCTGCTCGCCGAGCAAAACGGCGATCTCCGCCGCCAGCAGACCCAACCCCTGCTCTGCCGCCGTCACCACCATGTGGGCCAGACGCGGCGCAAGCGGCAGCCGGGCCAGCCGTGCGCCGTGCGGCGTCACCCGCCCTTCGGCATCAATGGCGTCCAGTTCAGAGAGCAACTCCCGCGCCTCGGCATAGGCGGCGCTCGGCGGCGGATCGAGCCATGTGAGCGTGTTGGGGTCGCTCACGCCCCACAGGGCAAGGTCCAGCGCAAGGCCGGACAGGTCAGCTTCCAGAATCTCAGGGCGGTCGAACGGTTGAAGCGCGCGGGTCTGCCCTTCTTCCCACAAGCGCCAGCAAACGCCCGGCTCCAGACGCCCGGCGCGACCGGCCCGCTGCGTCACTGCCGCCTGACTGGCCCGCTCGGTCACGAGGCGGGTCAGCCCCGTACCCGGCTCATACTTGGGTTTGCGGGCGAGGCCAGAGTCGATCACCACCCGCACGCCGTCGATGGTCAGGCTGGTCTCGGCAATGGAGGTCGCCAGAACCACCTTGCGCCGCCCCGGCTGAGACGGTGCAATCGCGGCCCGCTGCGCGCCCGCCTCCATCGCCCCGTACAGCGTGTGAATGTCGGTATCTGCCGGAACCCCATCTTCCCGCAACATGGAGGCCACGCGGTTGATCTCGCCTGCCCCCGGCAGAAACACGAGGATAGAGCCGCTCTCCTCGCGCAGCGCCGTGCGCACGGCACGGGCCACCTGCGCATCCACCCGCTGGGTGGCGTCATGGCCCAGATAGCGGATCTCGACCGGGTAGCTGCGCCCTTCGGACTGGATGACCGGCGCATCGCCCAACAGGCTCGCCACCCGTGCCCCGTCCAGCGTTGCCGACATCGGCACCAGCCGCACGTCGGGCCGCAGCACGCCCTGCGCTTCCAGCGCCAGCGCCAGACCCAGATCGGCATCGAGCGAGCGTTCGTGAAATTCATCGAACAGCACGGCGGCAATGCCCGGCAATTCGGGATTGTCCTGCACCAGACGGGTGAAGACGCCCTCGGTCACCACCTCGATGCGGGTGCGGGCACTGACCTTCGATTCAAGGCGCACGCGGTAGCCCACGGTGCCGCCGACGGCCTCGCCCAGCGTCTCGGCCATGCGGGTGGCAGCGGCGCCCGCCGCCAGCCTGCCGGGGCTCAGCACAAGGCTCTTGCCCTCTGCCGCCCCCGCCTCGTTCATGAGCACCAGCGGCACGCGCGTGGTCTTGCCCGCGCCCGGCGGGGCAACGAGCACGGCGTTGGCGTGATCTCGCAGCGCCGCCGTCAACTCGGGCAGCACCGCGTCAATCGGGAGAGATGTCATCATGCACGGGAGTTAACACGTGTGTTTTTCTTTTTGCAGAGGGACTTGTCCCTGTGCACTCCCTTTTAGTTGATCGGGCCGAGCCTTGCCGTCCGGTTCGCGCTTTCAGGACGTCCGAGGCCACACGCAGAGCGTCACAACACGGCCGTTTAACG
>JAEZBH010000467.1 GCA_023427285.1 Pseudomonadota bacterium | reverse complement strand
GGAAAATCGTTGTCAGATTTTTACGTTTATTCCGTTTATCATCATAGAAAGCTTTCAAATCGAAAAAAGGCCAGAAGAAAAACATGAGATTTTTTCAATCATCTGCGGGCCAGACGAAATTTCCGATTACGCAACCGGATGCGTTCACCCGCTTCTACGAGCAAGCCCACTTGAGTGTCTTTCGCTACGTGATGGTCTTGTGCGCCGGAAACCAACCAGAGGCTGAAGATATCACCGCTGACGCATTTTTCCGCGCCTGGCAGAAGCGAGAGCAGTTCTCCGGCAGCCAATCCGCGGCGCTGGGTTGGGTGATCACCATTGCCCGCAACCTGCTGATCGACCGCAAGCGTGCTGAAGGCAAGCATGAGGAGGATACTGCGATCGAAGAAGACATCAGCGACCAACGGAGTGGGGTTGAAGACCTGCTGGTGGACCGCGAGCATCTCCAGCTTGTGTTGGATGCCATACATCAATTGCCTTTTCCGCAGAGCGATATTCTGACTCTGCGCTTCGTCCTCGGCTGGCAGGTAAAAGCCATCGCCGAACATTTTGGGCTGGCGGAGAACACCGTTTCAACCCATCTGCGCCGGGCAATAATCCGTGTGCAGCGAAAATTAACACCGCAAGCAGAAGCCGCGGAGAGAGGTGCGCGATATGAGCCCTAAGAAAACGCTTACCCAGTTGTTATCAGAATACCAGCCAACGCCCGAGCGGCGCTTCTACCAAAAAATGGAAAAAGCGCCCTGGAACAACCACGAGGAAAACATGAATCATCGCCCCAGCTTCTTACCCCGCCTTGGTTGGCAAATTGCTGCCGCCACACTGCTTGTGCTGTTATCGCTCAGCCTCAGCATCCCTGAAGTCCGAGCTTCGATCAGCGCCTGGCTGGGTATCTCCGTCGCACCATCGAACCAGATGCCTGCTACTGTAGTAAACCTCGAAACAGCCATCCCCACCAGCACCCCGCAACAAAATCCTACGCCAGCAGATCGTGCGACAGCCCCCTCTGTCGAAGCAGACAACCGCCCAGAAGAGATTCGCCAGCTGGATGCCCAGGCAGGCTGGAAAATTCTCGCCCCAGCGCATCTCCCTGAGGGATACAATTTCAAGAGCATCTACTTTGATGCCAACCAGCGCATGGTCATACAGACCTACACCGCCACACGCCCGCTGCCCGACTCTACCGATCCCGCGCTAACGGAAACAAAGGCCGTCACCTTTCTTCAGGCCCAGCGCAACGATTTTGTGCCCCTTCAGACTGCGCCTTCCGCCAACATTACAGACGTTCAGGTTGGCGGACAGCCCGCTGCTTATTCCATCGGCGCATGGGACACGGAGTTCGTCAAAGACGATAACGACCCCAACGGCGGCAAGATGATCTCCACCTGGCGGAATGACCTGCCGGTACAAAACCTATATGGTCAAGTAGGCGACATCTACTACACCCTGGTCACCGATGACCCAATGGTCAGCCAGCAGGATTTGACCGAAATGGCTGCCAGCCTTTACGACTGACCATACAGGAATATACCATCCACCCCACCGATTGGTGGGGTGGATGGTATATGTTCATTCTTCGAGCATTTCTGGCTCAATTTCGTCGATCTCGATATCCTGTTGATATTTCTCCCACAGATCATACGCCAGTTTTCTCGGATCAAGCCCAAGGCCATATTTCTGGAAGTAGCCGCAGATGCGCTCCATGTCGCGGGTGAACAGTGGTAGGGCATCCGGGTTTTTGCGCGGGTCCACCGCCTGGGGGAAGTCGATAATCGTGATCTGCCCGGCCCAGTAGAGGATGTTGTAAGCAGAGAAATCGGCATGCACCCGGTGGTGCGCCAGCATCATCTCCATATTTTTGAGAATGCGGTCGAAGGTGCGTTTTGCTTCCGCCTTGTTGAGCGACACCTGGTTGAGCGTGGGCGCCGGGCTGCGGTCCCCGCCAAAGTACTCCATCAGGATCACGTTGCTGCCGTGCGCGACTGGTTTTGGCACGTCTGCGCCGGCCTGGTAGAGCATGCCCAACGTTTGGAATTCCATCTCCAGCCACGATACACTGCGCAGCTCCTGCCCGAAGCGAGTCTTTTTCTTTACCGCCAGCAGCTCGCGCCGAGTGAACACAGGTTTGCCGGATTCATCCAGCACGGCGCGGCCTTTACGGTAGCGCGCGTCGTTGCGCAAGTTGCGGAACATCTGCGGGCGGTACACCTTGGCGGCAATAAAGTCCAGTCCGGTCTTAGGGTGCGCCGCGCAGACGTAAACATTTGCCTCTTTTCCACCCTTCACCTTCCACAAGATATCGGTGATGAGCTGATCGTTATAGAAGCCCTCTAAGTATTTGAGCAGCCAGGCACGCTCCGTTTTGGCGGGCTGAAAGGTCGGTGAGAAGTGCTGGTGCACATCCACCGGGATCTCCGCCGCGTGCTCAATGAGGTGCGACTGCTCCTCGATGCGCTTCTCGCGCTGGGTACGGCGGCGGTTCTTGCGCTCAATGCGCTTTGTAGCGTGGACGTGCTCGTCATCATCCAGATATGCATCAAAATCGATTGGTCCCATACAGCTCTCTTGATTACAAATAGATCGCCATTCGAAGGCGTTGGTTTGCATTGTGAAAGCGCAGGGCCGGAAGTGTGCTTTTGGGGGAAACAAAAAGCACGGGCAGAACATGGTTCGCCCGTGCGTGCGTGCATCAGAAAACAGAGGCACACTTAGCCAGGGGAAACCTGCGCCAAAACGTTGGTTTTGGTGGAAGCATATTCTATAACCCTGGACATGTGCACCTCCTTTCGAAACAGTTTCCTGAACGTTATGATCGAAGCAGGTTAGAGA
>JAEZBH010000379.1 GCA_023427285.1 Pseudomonadota bacterium | reverse complement strand
TGAAACAACTGCTGAGCGAAGGCTTCGTGCCGGATGTCATCGACGCCCAGTTTTTCTACCCCTGCGGCGTTGCTGCCGTGAAACTGGCGCGCCAGTTCGATCTGCCGGTCACCATCAAGGCGCGCGGCTCCGACATCTCCCTCTGGGGGCAGCGCCCGTTCGCCCGCCGCCTTCTTGTGGAAGCGGCCCGCAATGCAGATACCGTCACTGCCGTCTCCGCCGCGCTCAAGAACCAGATGGCGGACCTCGGCATGTCCGTGGACAACGCCATCGTTCACTACACCGGCGTTGATCTTTCCCGCTTCAGCCCCGGCGAGCGCGACGAAGCCCGCCGTGAATACGCTTTCACACGACCGACGATTCTCTCCATCGGCTCGCTGACGGACGCCAAGGACCACGCCCTTCTCATCCGCGCCATGGCGCTTGTGCCAGAGGCCGACCTCGCCATCGCCGGTCAGGGCCCGCTGCGCGCCAGCCTTGAGCAACTGGTCGCCGAACTTCGGCTGGACACCCGTGTCCGCTTCCTTGGGAATATTGCCCACGATGCCTTGCCTGAGCTGTACCGCGCCGCCGATATCTTCGCGCTGACCAGCGCACGCGAGGGCCTCGCCAACGTCTGGCTCGAGTCGCTGGCCAGCGGCACGCCGCTCGTCATCACGCCCGTCGGCGGGGCTCGCGAAGTGATCGATCGGCCGGAAGCCGGTCTGCTCGTTGAGGAGCGCACGCCCGAAGCGGTTGCGGCGGCGCTGAGGGAGGCACTGTCCCGCCCGCGCATGCCAGAGGCCGTGCGTGCGCCTGCCGAGCGGTTCTCACTTGAGCGCAACGTCTCCCACAAGCTGGAGATTCTGGCCGAGACCGTGGAGAACTTCCGCCAGAAAAAGGGTTAACCCGCCCGCTCCACTTCCAGCGAGCCGTCCCGCAACGGCCCGGCCAACGTCAGCGCCTCCTGCGCGCTGCCGTTCATCCAGGTGTCGTATTGCTCTGGCCGCAGGATCACCGGCATCGACTTGGGGTGGATGGGCCGCACATCGGCGTTAGGCTCGGTCGTCAGGAACGCCATGGTCTCAATCGAAACCTTCTCGCCCCTCAGCTCCCCCTGCCATGGCCGCCACAGCCCGGCAAAGGCGAACACCCCCTCCTCCGCCCCCGTCAGGCGGAACCAGTGCAGAACCTTGGGTGCAGACTGGGTCCACTCGCCAAACGCCGTCACCGGCACAAGGCAGCGGCGCGCCTCGAACGAGGGACGCCAAAAAGCGGAAATGTTCACCTTGTCGCTGCGGGCGTTGGTGACAGGCTTTGGAGCCTTGTCGCCCTGCGGCAGCACGAAGCCCCAGCGCATCATCGCCATCTCGCGCACGCCCTCCTGGCTGTTGCGCACCACCGGCACCCGCTCGGTCGGACGAATCGAACCCAAAGCGGGCACGTTGGGCACCGGCCCGCCCGCAACGCCGAACAGCTGGCGAATCACATCCACCGGAGCCGTCATGGAGTAGAGATTGCACATGGCCTTGCTCCTGTCGCCCATGAGAAACTGCTTATCGCCGCACCCGGTTGCGCGTCTGCACCCGACCTCATCGGCTGACTTGCCTCTGCGTGTCCTGCCGGCATGGCTGACCGCCTCACGATGGAACCATGCAAAACGGCAACACCATATAGAGGAAAAAATGCAACAACTTGCGCAACAGTTACCGCTCGGCGCATAAAGCCGAACCGTTTTCTGGCGGCCTTGCGTTCGTGCAGGAAACCGTGCCGGAGTTTGCATTCGGACTCAATGTCCATTCCTCGGTGAAACTTTGGCGCGGCAACGTGCCTTGTTGTAGAATGTTGCATCTGCGCGCGGCCTTCGCCATGAAAACACGCTGGCAGGCCAATGATCGGCTCTGACCAGCGCACCGGTTCTGGCCAATCCACCGGTTCTGACCAAATTGAGCGAGTGGCATCGGATGTTACAGGCGGAAAAAATGCCGGCTTTGGAAATTCACGATCAGACAAACCGGCAAGCGCCTCTCCAGATGCCCCCAGAGACGAACCAGGCACCCGATACGGGACCAGAACTGCGTGTCGCGTTGTTCTCAGGCAACTACAACTATGTCCGCGACGGCGCGAACATGACCTTGAACCGTCTGGTCGCGTACCTGGAGCGGCAGGGCATTCCGGTCAGGGTGTACTCCCCCACCACCGACACGCCCGCGTTCGAGCCTGCGGGCACGCTCATTTCCGTGCCGTCCATTCCCGTGCCGCGCCGCCCCGAATATCGCATTGCGCTCGGCCTGCCGCGCTCGGTGCGGGAAGACCTGATCCGCTTCAACCCCACCATCGTCCACCTCTCCGCGCCCGACCTGCTCGGCTCTGCAGCCCAGCGACAGGCTCGGCGCATGGGCATTCCGGCGGTGGCCTCATTTCACACCCGGTTTGAGACCTACCTGAAATTCTACGGGCTGGGTTTTCTGGAATCAGCGGCGCTGCGCTACATGCGCCGTTTTTACAACCGCTGCGCCCAGATCTATGCGCCCAGCGCCTGCACGGCGGCTTCGCTGCACGAGGAAGGGCTGGCTCACGAGGTTCGCATCTGGAGCCGCGGCGTTGACCGGCACATGTTCAACCCCGACCGTCGCGACGAGAACTGGCGTCAGTCGCTTGGCATCAAGCCGGATGACGTCGTGCTGGCATTTGTCGGCCGCCTCGTGCTCGAGAAGGGCCTGGACGTCATGGCGAACCTGTCTGAAGCCCTCCAGAAGCGCGGCGTCTCCCATAAGGTGCTGATCGTCGGCGATGGGCCGGAGCGCGCCCCCATGCAGGAGCGCCTGCCCCACGCCATCTTCACCGGCTTCCTCTCCGGCGAGGCTTTGGCCCGCGCCTATGCAAGCGCCGACATCTTCATCAACCCCAGCACCACCGAGGCTTTCGGCAACGTCACGCTTGAGGCCATGGCCTCCGGCCTGCCCTGCATCTGCGCCGATGCCACCGGCGCGCGTTCGCTCGTCAATCACAACGCCAGCGGCTACCTTGTCACGCCGAGCAAGCTTGAGGATTACGTCAGCCGCACGGAAGAGCTGATCCGCAACGAGGTCCTGCGCCGCCAGATGGGCGCTGAAGGCCGCAAGATCAGCGCCCGGTATGACTGGGACAACGTGATGGAATCACTGGTTGGCCACTACCGCGAGGTTCTGGCACAGCACGCGGCCAGCACCGCCCGCTAGAGCGACTTTCGAGCAAAGCGTACGCATTGCGGTTAAGAAAGCGCGACCAACCAATAGCTTAGAGCGGGCGACCTGCTTGCCGCGCTGGTCGCAAACCGCTCTAAACGACCAACACTC